>JAKDLH010000009.1 GCA_030452945.1 Microlunatus sp.
GGCGCGACCCCCCACACGTTCTGGCCGAACACCGTCTGGTCGGTCAGCGGCGGCGCGATCACCAGGTGGTCGGCCCAGCCGGCACACTCGACCAGGTCGGTGCTGGCCACTACGCGGCCGAAGTCCGGATCGGACTCCCGGGCTCGGCGGCCGATCCCCCGGACCTCCATCCCCACCGCGGTGAGCAACCGGGCCGTGGCTCGTCCGATTCCACCGGTACCGACGACCAGCGCGTGCCGGCCGGCCAACCGCAGCGTCTCCCGGTGCTGCCAGATCCGCTCTCGCTGCCGGCGCCGGGACCGGTCCAGGTCCTTGACGAAGGCCAGGATCGAGGCGAGCACGAACTCCGCGATCGGCTCGTCGAAGATCCCCTGCGCGTTGGTCACGACCACGTCGGAGGCGGCTAGCTCGGGGAACATGAGCCGATCGACGCCGGCGGCGGCCACGTGCACCCAGCGGAGCCGGTCGGCGTAGGGCCAGGCGCGCGCCAGGGCGTCGGAGAAGAAATCCCACAGCAGCAACGCGTCGGCCCCGGCCAGGGCACCCGGGAGCCCGTCCGCGTCGGTGTAGCGGAAGTCCACCGCGGAACGGAGTTCTTCGAGCCCGTCCGGTTCAGCGTGTTCGGGGGTGCTGAGCACCACCACCACGGGTCTACTGGCACCTGCGGCGGCGGATCCAGCATCCGGCTGCGGGCGGGGGGCCATCTGCGGAGCCTAGGAATGGCTCGTAGGATTGTCAACAATAGTGGCCACCGGCACACTGTGGGATGTGACTCTCCACACTCCGACAGTCTCGCGAACTCAGCAGGCCCGACGGGAACAGCAGGGCCCGCGAGTCCAGAAGGGAGTCGGCGTCATCGTCCCCTACGACATGGCCCTGGACCGTGAACTCTGGCGCTGGACTCCGCCGGAGGTCGACCTGTTCCTCACCCGGACCCCGCGCCGACCGTTCGACGTCGGCGTCGAGATGGCCCGCGCGGTCAGTGAGGCCACCGACCTCGCGCAATCAGTGGTCGACCTGTCCGCGGTCTCCCCCGACGTGTACGCGTACGGCTGCGCGTCCGGCAGCTTCATCCACGGTCTCGAGGGCGAACGGCGACTGGCGGAGACAATGAGCGCGGCCGGGGCCGCGCCCGTCGTGACGGCGAGCGGGGCGATGTTGGAGGCCGTCCGGGCCGTCGGCGCCACCCGGCTCAGCGTGGTCACGCCGTACACCGTCGACCTGACCTCCGCTCTGGCCACCTACTTCGAGCAGGCTGGCGTCGAGGTCGTCGCGCAGGGACAGCTGGGGCTGACCCGCGAGGTCTGGCGGGTGCCAGCCCGCCCGGTCGCAGAGCTGATCCGATCGGTAAACCACCCGGATGCCGAAGCTGTGGTCGTGTCCTGCACGAACTTGCACACCTACGACCTGATCCCCGCACTCGAGGTCGAGCTCGGCAAGCCCGTGATCAGTGCCAACCAGGCGCTGCTGTGGTCGGCACTGCGCCGCATCAGCAGCCGCGCCGTCGGTCAAGGACAGCATCTTGTCGCCCGCTGACCGGCTCGGCACCGGCACACCCGTCGCTGACTTTCTCGTCACCGACCATCACGACACTGACCCGGCGGGGCTCTCCCGGCGGGCCGGCGGGCCGCCGGTCGCCGAGCTGGCCGCTCGCCTGCTCCGGGTGCGGGAGCGGATGGCCGAGCAGTCCCTGGCGGCCCTGGTCGTCACCGATCCGGCCAACATCTACTACCTCGTCGGCTATGACGCCTGGTCGTTCTACACCCCGCAGTGCCTGGTCGTCCCGGCCCGTGGTGCACCCGCGCTGTTCACCCGGGCGATGGACGCAGCGGGCGCCAGCTACACCGCCGCGTTGCCGTCGGCACAGATCCACGGCTATCCCGAGGCACTCGTCCACCGACCCGACCGGCATCCGTTCGACTGGATCACCGCCCGGGCTGTCGAACTGGGCGTGCTGCCCGACACCGGCCACGCCATCGTCGCCGTCGAAGGTGATTCCGCCTTCTTCGGGGCTCGGGGGTACCTGGCGCTGGCCGCCGGTCTTCAGCGAGCTCAACTGATCGACAGCCGCGAGCTCGTGAACTGGATCCGGTTGGTGAAGTCTCCGTACGAGCAGGACCTGTTGCGGATCGCCGGCCAGATCGCGACCCAGGCGATGGCGACGGCGATCGAGGCTGTCCAGATCGGCCGACGGCAGTGTGACGTCGCGGCCGAGATCGTGGCGGCCCAGGTTCGCGGGACACCTGAGCACGGCGGCGACTTCCCGGCGATCGTGCCCCTGCTGCCGACCGGTGAGATGGCCGGAACCCCGCACCTGACCTGGACCGACGAGCCGTTCGAGGCCGGTGCGGCCACCACCATCGAGCTTGCCGGTGCCTATCGCCATTACCACGCACCGCTGGCCCGCACCGTGATGCTGGGGTCGCCGCCGGGACCACTGAGGTCGACCGCCGCGCTGCTCGCTGACCTGATGCCGTCGACGATCGCCGCCTTGCGCCCGGGAGTCACCGGTGGCCAGGTGCACCGGTTCTTCGACACCGAGCTGCGGCGCCACGGACTGCGCAAGGAGTCCCGGATCGGCTACTCCATCGGCATCGGCTACCCGCCGGACTGGGGTGAGCGGACCGTGAGTCTGCGGACCGATGAGTCGACAGTGCTGACCGCCGGGATGGCCTTCCACCTGATCTTCGGCATGTGGATGGACGGCTGGGGCTACGAGCTCTCGGAATCGGTGCTGATCACCCCCGACGGCGCGGAGCGCCTCACCCACCTGCCCCAGACCCTGACCCAGAGATGACAGAGATGAGAGAGATGACCGCCACAACCACGTCCCTACCCCTTGCCGATCGCGCCGCTGGCCTGGTCGGATCGGTGATCGACTCCAGCACTTCACTGCTGCAGCGGCAGACCCACGACATCGTCCGTTTCGCTATGGGCAGCCCCGCACCCGAGGCGATTCCCACCTCGATTCTCTCCGAGATCGGCGCGCGCGAACTCGGCCACGCGTCCTCCGACGCCTACGACTACGCGGCCACCGAGGGGGACCCGCGGCTACGGGAAGCGCTGCTGAAGACCTTGACCGGCATCAGCGACGAGACCACCGACGATCGGCTGTTCATTACCGCAGGTGGGATGCAGGGCCTGGACCTGATCGGCAAGATCTTCATCGACCCCGGGGACCTGGTGATCACCGAGTCCCCGACCTACACCAACGGCAGCGCGACCGCCCTCTCCTACGGGGCCGAACTGCTGGAGGTCCCGGTCGACGTCGACGGGATGCAGGTCGATCTGGCCGAGGAACTCGTGGCGGCGACTGGCCGGACACCGAAGGCGATCTACACCATCCCGACCTTCCAGAACCCGTCCGGCACGACGTTGTCCCTGTCGCGGCGTCGGCGGCTGCTCGAACTCGCCGACCGCTGGGGCGCGGTGGTGATCGATGACGACCCGTACGGGATGCTGCGGTTCGACGGAACGGATCTTCCGACCATGCACGAGCTCGCCGAGGGCCATCCCCTCGTGGTATCGGTGCGGACCTTCTCCAAGATCGTCGCACCCGGACTGCGGGTCGGCTGGGTCTCGGCGGATCCGGCTTTGCATCCTTTGTTGATCAACGCCAAGCAGGCGATGGATACCTGCACCAACGTGCCGGCTCAGCGACTGGTGGCCGCCTTCCTCGCCGAGGGTCATCTCGACGAGCACCTCCGCACCCAGCGAGCCGAGTACCGGCGGCGGAAGCTGGCGATGCAGTCGGCGTTGCAGGAGCATCTCGGCGACATCGCCACCTGGACCGACCCCGAGGGCGGCTTCTTTCTCTGGGTCACCCTGCACAACGGCGTGGATACCCAGCAGCTGTTCGAGATCGCCTTGGCCGAAGGGGTGGCCTACATTCCCGGGCCGGCGTTCTCCCCTGATGGGAACTTCCACGACGCCCTGCGCCTGTGCTTCGCCTCCACCGCACCGGACCGCACCCGGGAGGGCATCGCCCGGCTGCGCGCGGCCATCGACCGGCTGGCCGGATGACTCTATTGCCCGCCGCGGTCACCGCGAGCGAAGCGGCCGTACTGGAGCTGATCCGGCCGGCCGAGATCGCCGAGCTGGCGTTGGAGCTGATCCGCATTCCCGGGGTCAACCCACCCGGCGGTGAGGGCGACCGGGCGCGCGCCTTGGCGACCGCCTGCGAGGCGCGGGGGCTCCACGTCCGGCTGAGTGAGGTGACCGAGGACCGGCCCAATCTGTCTGCCGTCCTGCCCGGCGGTCCCGGCACCGGCCTGCTCTTTCTCGGCCACACCGACGTGGTGCCGTTGGGCGACGGCTGGGACCCGGCCCTCCGGGCGGGCACCATCCGCGACGAGCGCCTGTACGGTCGCGGGTCCGCTGACACGCTGGGTGGGCTGGCCGCCGCTGTGGTGGCGATGGCGGCGATCGGCGGGGCCGGCGTCTCGTTGCGAGGTCCGATCGAGCTCGCGGCCGTGGTCGACGAGGAGGAGAACGGGCTCGGCATCCGGCACCTGCTGGCGTCCCGGCGCGGCGCAGCGCGCTGGGCCGGCTGCATCGTGGCCGAGCCGACCGATCTGCAGACCGTGGTGGCTGCCCGCGGCGACATGTACCTGGAGCTGAGCATCACCGGTCGCGCCGCCCATTCCGGCAGTCCGAGTGACGGGGTGAACGCGATCGCAGCGGCCGCCACGGCCGTCGCCGAGATCGAGCGGATGCATCACGAGTCCGCCGCCGCGCCGCACCCGTTGGTCGGACCGGTGACGTACAGCGTGGGCACCATCCACGGCGGCAGCGGCACATCGATCGTGGCAGCCCAGTGTTGCGTGATGATCGATCGGCGCGTGCTGCCCGAGGAGCAACCGGCCGCCGTCGTCGCCGCGGTCCGTACGCGGCTGGCCGAGTCGGGTCTGAACGAACGCGACGTGTCCTGGCAGCTGCGGTCGACGATGGAGATGCCCGGATTCGAGACCGCTCCGTCCACTCTGCTGGTCCAGGTCACCGACGCCGCGTTGGCGGCGGCCGGTGGGCCGCAGCGCGGTCTGGGCGGGTGGTCCGCAGCCTGCGACGGCGGTTTTGTGGCCCGCGACGCCCGCGTTCCCACCGTCGTCCTCGGCCCCGGATCGATCACCACCCAGGCCCATCGCCCGAACGAGTCCGTCGGGATCGCGGAGCTCGGCATCGCTGCCCGGGCGTACGCACTGGCGGCTCTCCGACTGCTCCCAGGAGGACGACCATGAGTGCCCCCAACCCCACCCCCACGGTCGGGCTGCTGTATCCCGGCTTCAGCGCCGAAGACGACTTCGCCGCGTACGAGCGACGAGCCGCGGGGCGGATCCGGCTCCCGCTGGTCCACACCACCGTTCAGGTCGACGCGCACGCGGTCGGGCCGCTGCTCGATCTCGGTGCCGACGATCGGCTGACCGAGGGCGCCCTGGAACTGCTCCCCCGGCAGCCGGACTGCCTGCTGTGGGCCTGCACCTCCGGCAGCTTCGTCTTCGGCTGGGAGGGCGCCCACCAGCAAGTGACCCGACTCTCGAACCGGACGGGGTTGCCGGCCTCCTCCACCTCCCTGGCCTTCGTGCACGCGGCCCAGCACCTCGGGGTCGGCTCGGTCGCGGTCGCGGCGTCGTACCCGGCCGAGGTGGCGGAGTTGTTCGTCGCCTTTCTGGCCCGGGCCGAAATCACCGTGCTCGAGCTGTCCAGCCACGGCATCTTCACCGCGGCCGAGGTCGGCCGGCTCGATCGCGACAAGGTGACGGACCTGGTCTGCGCAGCAGACCGTCCTGACGCTGACGCTGTCCTGGTCCCGGACACCGCCCTGCACTCCCTGGCCTGGTTGGACGACCTGGAGTCGGCTGTCGGTAAGCCGGTCCTGACCGCCAACCAGGTCACCATCTGGGAGGGCCTGCGACTACTCGGCGGAGCTGAGCACGCGAGTGCGGTCGGACTGCCCGGTCTGGGCACGCTGTTCTCGGGGCACCCGAGGCGGACTTCGGCCCCGGAGCGCAGGTGACCAGGCCGACCTTGGGCCGTCTCGTCCAGGAATCCACTGCTGCCATCATCGCCAGCCGGCTACGGAAGGCCATCCGGGACGGTGAGCTCCCGGCCGGTGCCCAGCTCGGCGAGGCTCAGCTCGCCCGAGAGCTGGGTGTCAGCCGGGGACCGCTACGCGAAGGCATGCAGCGCCTGACCCAAGAAGGTCTGGTCATCTCGATTCGCAATCGCGGGCTGTTCGTGGTCGAGCTGACCGCCGACGATGTTCGCGACGTCTACGTCGCACGCTCGGCGGTGGAGCGGGCCGCCGCGCAACTTGTCCTCCAGCGGGACGTGGCCGCAGCGGCGGACCAGTTGCTGGCGGTGGTCAATGAGATGCGGCAGGCGGCGGACGATCAGCGGTCGGATCGCGTCGGCGACCTGGACCTGGAGTTCCACAACGTTCTCGTGTCGCTCGCCGGCAGTCCACGGCTGTCCCGAACTCATCACACACTGCTCACCGAGACCCGGATGTGCATCAACGCGTTGCAGACGACCTACCCGCCGCCGGACGAACGCGTACCGGAGCATCGGGCGATCGCCGAGGCCCTGCTGCTCGTGGATCCCGGTGTCGTGGACCGGCTGATCGTGACCCACATGGCCGACGCGGTCACCCGGTTGCTCACGGTGGTTCCGCCGAGTTGACGTTTGCGTGCAATCGCGCAGAAACGGCAGCCCAACCGACCCCGCCGACCAACGTTTCCGGGCAATCGCCCGTACATCGCCCAACCCGATCCGTACCCCGAGGTCTGAAATCCTCGGGCGGTTTGTCAGTCTCCGCCTCGGCTGGACTCGGTGGTGGCTGAGTTCGCGTACGTGCCGGGCACCATCACGACCGGGCAGGCCGCGTGATTGAGGCAGTAGCGACTGGTCGAGCCGACGAGCAACCGGTCCAGTCCGACGTGTTCACCGGTGCCGACGACCAGGAGTTCACTGTCCAACGACGCTTGCACCAAGACCCGTCCGGGATCACCCGCGACGAACTCGACCAGCCAGCCCGCCTCCGGCTGCACCTCGTCGAAGATGCCCTGAAGACGATCGCGATCGGCCGGGTCGACCTGATCGGGTAGCAGGGCCAGCCAGTCCATTGACACCGGCGGACCCGCCTCCGCGCTCAAGTAGTCCGACCAATCCACGATGGTGACAGCGCGCAAAACCGCGCCGGTCAGTCTGGCCTGTCGGGCGGCCCACCGTAACGCCGCCCTCGCCGACATCGAGTTGTCAAGGCCCACCACCACTTCAGCACGCGCCATGGTCGAACAATAGCGCTCGTCACACCGCCTGGGTGCGATCAGGCCAGCGCAATGCCGATGTACTTGGTCTCCAGGAACTCCTCGATCCCGACCGCGCCGCCCTCGCGCCCCAAGCCGGACTCCTTCATCCCACCGAATGGGGCGGCCGGGTTGGACACCACCCCCTGGTTCAGGCCGACCATCCCGCTCTCGATCGCCTCGGCGACGCGCAGGCCACGCCGCAGGTCGTTGGTGAAGACGTAGGCGACCAGGCCGTACGGGGTGTCGTTGGCGACGCGGATGGCCTCGGCTTCGTCGTGGAACGGCGTCACCGGGGCGACCGGCCCGAAGATCTCCTCACCGGCCATCAAGGCGTCGGTCGACACGTTGCTGAGCACCGTCGGCGGGTAGAAGTAACCCTTGCCGTCCGGGATCTCCCCGCGCAGCACCGTCGTGGCACCTCGCTCCACGGCGTCATTGACCAGTCCGCTGATCTTGTCGAGGGCCGCCTGATCGATCATCGGCCCGAGCCGAACGCCGTCATCGGTGCCCGGTCCGACCTTCAGCTTTCCCATCTCGGCCGCCAGCCTCTCGGCGAACGCGTCCATCACCGTGTCCTGTACGTAGATGCGGTTCGCCGCCGTACAGGCCTCGCCACCGTTGCGCATCTTGGCCTGCATGGCCCCGGCGACCGCCTCGTCGAGGTCAGCGTCGTCGAAGACGATGAAGGGCGCGTTGCCACCCAGCTCCAGCGAGGTCCGCACGACCTTGTCCGCCGCTTGCTCCAGCAGGACCTTGCCGATCTTCGTCGATCCGGTGAAGGAGAGTTTGCGCACCTGACCGGACCGGATCAGCGGCTCCGCCACGCCAGCGGCGTCGGTGGTCGGCACCAGATTGACCACCCCGTCAGGCACGCCGACCTCGACCAGGATGCCGAAGAGCGCCAACATGGACAGTGGGGTCTGCTGGGCGGGTTTCACCACGCTGGTGCATCCGGCTGCGATAGCCGGACCGAGCTTGCGGGTGCCCATGGCCATCGGGAAGTTCCACGGCGTGATCAGCAGCGCCGGCCCGACCGGCTGCTTGGTAGTCAGGAAGCGAGCGCCGCCCCCTGGTGCCACCTGGTAGTCACCTCTGATCCGGACCGCCTCCTCGGCGAAGTGCCGGAAGAACTCGGCGGCGTAGGCGATCTCACCCTTGGCCTCGGCCAGCGGCTTGCCCATCTCCAGGGTCATCACCAGGGCGAGATCATCGATCCGCTCGTGCAGCAACTCGAACGCCGCCATCAGCAGGTCGGCCCGGTGCCGTGGACTGGAGGCGGCAAACTCAGCCTGGGCCGCCACAGCCGCTTGCAGGGCCGCCGCGCCGTCCTCCGGTGAGGCGTCGGCGACTGCCGCCAGCACCTGGCCGGTGGCGGGGTCCACGACGTCGAAGGTCCTGGCGCCCGCCGCGTTCTGCCATCGGCCACCGATCAGCAGTCGCTTGGGAACAGCGCTGACCACGCGGTCCGCGCTGATGTGGACCGGGGCGATATCGGTCTGGGTCGACACAGGATGTCCCTTCTGAACCCACCGACGGCAACGCGGCGGTGGGAGATACGCTGATTGTCAACAACTTACCAAAGGGGTTTTCGTGGCCGAACTCTCACAGATTCTCCGGCAGGCGACTGGTGTCGTCGCAGCCCGCGGCGAGGGTGTCTACCTGTACGACGAGGACGATCGACAGTATCTGGACTTCACCGCTGGTATCGGGGTGACCAGCACCGGGCACTGCCACCCCAAGGTGGTGGCGGCCGCACAGGACCAGGTGGGCAAGTTGATCCATGCCCAGTACACGACGGTGATGCACCGCCCGCTGCTGACGTTGGTGGACCGGATGTCTGAGGTGCTGCCCGCCGGTTTGGACCGGATGTTCTTCACCAACTCCGGCTCGGAGGCGATCGAAGCGGCCCTGCGACTCACCCGGCAGGCGACCGGCCGACCCAATGTGATCGTCTTCCACGGCGGTTTCCACGGCCGGACTGTGGCCGCTGGCAGCATGACCACATCAGGCACCAAGTTCCGATCGGGGTTCAGCCCGCTGATGGGCGGGGTGCACATCGCGCCCTTCCCCGATCCCGGACACTTCGGCTGGCCCGTCGAGGAGGCGACCGACTTCGCCCTCAAACAGCTCGACTACCTGCTGCAGACCGTGTCGGCGCCGGCCGACACCGCTGCGTTCTTCGTCGAGCCGGTGCTCGGCGAAGGCGGCTACGTGCCGGGGAACGAGCGGTTTTTCGCCGGTCTGCGGGAGCGGGCCGACCGCCACGGCATCTGCTTGGTGATCGACGAGGTGCAGACAGGTTTCGGCCGGACGGGACGATTCTGGGGTCACGACCACTTCGCCGTGAACCCGGACGTGCTGGTGATCGCCAAGGGCATCGCCTCCGGTTTCCCGCTGTCCGCGATCGCCGCCAGCTCGGACCTGATGGACAAGGCGTGGCCCGGATCGCAGGGCGGCACCTACGGCGGCAACATCGTGGCCTGTGCGGCAGCCTGCGCCACCCTGGACGTGATCGAAGAAGAGAAGCTCGTCCAGAATGCCGCGGACCGGGGAGCGGAATTGAAGTCCGCCCTGACCGAGGTCGCCCGAAAGCACGACCGGATCACCGACGTCCGCGGCCTCGGTCTGCTGATCGGCAACGAGTTCCGCGACCACGACGGAAACCCCGACGGGGCCGCCGCGACCGCCGCCCAGCAGGAGGCGGCGCGACGTGGATTGCTGCTGTTGACCTGCGGCCCCTGGGGGCAGGTCGTTCGGTTCATCCCGGCCCTGGTGGTCAGCTCGGCTCAGGTCACCGACGCAGCAGGCATCTGGGCCGACGCCGTGGCGGCAACCGGCTGAGCCGACGCCGTGGCGGCAACCGGCTGAGCCTGCGTTCGCCTTGCTCAATGGCCTGTCGTCCCAAGAAGCAGACAGCGAGGGACCCAGATCCAAGCAACGGTCGGTCACTGCCGAGCGTCGCTTGGATCTGGGTTCTCGTCCGCTCAGCCCGTGGCCGGATTCGGCCGCCCCGGGCGTCGTCCGGCCGGACGCGAGATGACGCCCGGGATCCCGCGGCCGCGCAGCGACGCTCCCGCGGTCTCGGTGACGAAGTAGAGCGCGACCATGCCCACCAGGCAGGCACCCATCATGTAGAACGCCGGGAACAAGACGTTGCCGGTGGCTTGGATCGCCGCCTCGTTGACCAGCGGGGCGGTCCCGCCGAACAGTGACGTCGAGACGTTGTAGGCGATGGCGAACCCGGCGAACCGCACGTGGGTGGGGAACATGGCCGGGAACGTCGCCGAGATGGTGGCCAGCTGGGCCACGTAGAGCAAGCCGAGTACGGCGAAGCCGACAATCGCCCCGACGAAACCGGTCGCCATCAAGATGTACATCGGGATGGCCATCACGAACAGCCCGATCAGCGAGAACCACCACATCGGCTTGCGTCCGACCCGGTCCGACAGGCCGCCGGCGATCGGGATGAAGATCAACATGATCAGCTGCCCGATGATGGGGATCAGCAGCGAGCCGTTCGAACTGAGTCCGATCTCCCCCTCGAGGTAGGTGGGCATGTAGCTCAGCAGGGTGTAGTTGCACACGTTCAAGGCGATCACCAGCCCGCCGAGCAGCAGCAGCGGTTTCCAGTACCCGACGATGAGGTCCTTCAGCGCTGTCGTCGCCTGGGACTCGGCCGCGCCCTGCTCCTCCAGGTCGCGGAACACGGGCGTGTCCTCCATCCGGTTCCGCAGGTACAGGCCGATCAGACCGAGCGGCAGCGCCACGAAGAAGGGCAGCCGCCAGCCCCACGCGCCCATCGCTTCGGTGCCGACCACCAGCGAGGTCCCCAGCATCAGCAGCGCACCGAACGAGAAGCCGGTGATGGTGCCGAATTCCAGGAAGCTGCCGAAGAAGCCGCGCCGCTTGTCCGGGGCGTACTCGGCCATGAACGTGGCCGCACCGCCGTATTCGCCGCCGGTGGAGAAACCCTGGATCATCCGCAACAGGATGACGATGACGGTCGCCCAGATCCCGATGCTGTCGTGGCTGGGAATCAGCCCGACCAAGAAGGTGGCCACCGACATCAAGATGATGGTCATCGACAGGATCGTCTTGCGGCCCAGCCGATCACCCAGCGGTCCCCAGACCAGCCCACCCAGCGGGCGGACCAGGAACGAGATGGCGAACGTGGCCAAGGCCAGCAGCGTGGCCTGAGCGGCATTGCCGGGGAACAACGCCGCCGATATGTAGGTGACCCCGTAGGCGTAGATGCCGTAGTCGAACCACTCGGTGGCGTTGCCGAGGGCGGACGCCGCCACAGCCTTTCGCAGGGTCTTCGCGTCGACGTCGGCTACTGCTCCAGTTGCGGCTGCGGTTTCTTCGGATGGCTCTGAGCTCATGCGTGTCTCCTCGCCGTAGCAACCACTCCGCGCCTTAACGGACAGTCCGTCGCGGACGCGGCCGGGCGCACGGTCCCGGTCGTAGTTTTGTCTACAATCCCACACCGTAGGCCCCAGCGGCGAGAAAGCGCTAGAGGTGCGGGCCCGGACGGACCGATAGTTGTCATCCGGTGACGGTCTCCGCCCGCGCCGATAGGCGCGGCTGGAACTGGCTTGTCCGGTAGCCGAATTCGTGCTCAGCCGCGAGTCAGCACCACCGCACCCACCGTGCGCTTCCCGCGTCGCGCCACCACGAACCGGTCGTGCAAGACGTCGGTCGCCGCCAAGGCCGCATCCGGATCACTGACCCGGACATTGTTCACGTACGCACCGCCTTCGGCGACCGCACGACGGGCTGCCGACCGGCTGCTCAGCACGCCACTGGTGACCAGCACGTCCAGCAGACTCGGTCGTGGCTCCAGCGGCAACGACCGGGCACCGATCTCGGTGACCGCGTCCGCGAGCACGTCCGCCGGCACCTCATCAAGACTCCCGCGGCCGAACAACGACGCGGCCGCCTGGACGGCGGCGTCCCGGGCCTGCCGGGAGTGCACCAGCGCGGTCACGTCGTCCGCCAGGGCCTTCTGCGCCGCACGACGCTCCGGCTCGGTGGAAGTGAGCCGAGCCAATTCCTCGATCTCGGCGCGGGGGCGCTCGCTGAACACCTTGAGGTACTCGACCACTTTGGCGTCCTCGGCGTTGAGGAAGAACTGGTGGAACGCGTACGGCGACGTCATCGACGGATCGAGCCACACCGTGCCGGACTCGGTCTTGCCGAACTTGGTCCCGTCCGCCTTGGTCAGCAGCGGGGTCGCCAGGGCGTGCACGTGCGTCCCGTCCGCCCGGCGCAGCAGTTCGACGCCGGCGGTGATATTCCCCCACTGGTCGCTGCCACCGAACTGCAGGGTGCAGCCGTACGTGCGGTTCAGCTGCAGGTAGTCCAGGGACTGCAGCAGCACGTAGGAGAACTCGGTGTAGGAGATGCCCTCTTCCAGGCGTGCCTTCACCACCTCACGGGCCAGCATCCGGTTCACCGGGAAGTGCTTGCCGATGTCGCGGAGGAAGTCCAGCACCGGCAGGCCGGAGGTCCAGTCCAAGTTGTTGACCACCCGGGCGGCACTCGGGCCGTCGAAGTCGAGGAAGCCGGCCACCTGACGCTGAATGCCGGCGACCCAGTCGGCCACGGTCTCCTTGCTGTTGAGCACCCGTTCGGCCGTGGTCTTGGGATCACCGATCAATCCGGTGGAACCACCGACCAGCAGCAGCGGTCGGTGCCCCGCCCGCTGCAGGGCCCGCGACACCATCAGCTGGACCAGGTTGCCCATGTGGAGGCTGGGCGCCGTTGGATCGAAGCCCACGTAGAAGGTGACCGGGTCAGCCTCCAGGTGCGCGTCCAGCGCCGCCTCATCGGTGGAGTTCGCCAGCAGACCGCGCCACCTCAACTCGTCGAGGACTCCACTCATCTGGTTCGTACCACCTTCTGTTCTACTCGATCCGGCTGTTCTACTCGATCCGGCCCGACCTTATTGTTCATCAGGCCCGCTGGTCGTCGGATTGAGACACCCGGCCCGCTGCGGGCTGGGACGGCGTCGGGTCGCTCGCGGACGGATTCCCGCGCAACGGCCGAGCGAGCCAGGCGGTGAGATCGTCGAGCCGGTCCAGCACCTCGTCCAGTTGCTCGCCGACCCGTACGGTGGCGGTTCCGCCCCGACCGTCGCGGCTGTCGATGGATCCCGAAACGGTGAGCACCTCCAGCACCTCCGGCCGCAAGTGCGCAGAGATCTCGGCCAGCTGACCCGGGGTCAGGTCGGACAGCTCGATCCGGTGCCGCTCACAGAATCGCACCGCGGCACCGGCGATGTGGTGCGCCTCGGCGAACGGCACTCGTTGCCGAACCAGCCAGTCCGCGACGTCGGTCGCCAGCGAAAAACCGCGCGGGGCGAGCTCGACCAGCCGATCGGTGTCGAACTCCAGCGTCGCCACCAGCCCCGCCATCGCCGGGGTCAGCACGATCAGCTGGTCGACCGAGTCGAACACCGGCTCCTTGTCCTCCTGCAGATCCCGGTTGTAGGCCAGCGGCAGTCCCTTTAAGGTCGCGAGCAGGCCGGTCAGGTTGCCGATCAGCCGGCCGGCCTTGCCGCGGGCCAGCTCTGCCACGTCGGGGTTCTTCTTCTGCGGCATGATCGAGGATCCGGTCGACCAGGCGTCGGCCAACCGGACGAAGCCGAACTCGTGCGTCGACCAGAGGATGATCTCCTCCCCGATCCGTGACAGATCAACCCCGATCTGCGCCAGCACGAAGGAGGCTTCGGCGACGAGGTCGCGCGCCGCGGTGCCGTCGATGGAGTTGGCCACGCTGGCGTGGAAGCCCAGCAGTCCGGCCACGTAGGACGGGTCGAGCCCGAGCGAGGTGCCGGCCAGGGCGGCCGAGCCGTACGGGCTCTCGGCGAGCCGCCGGTCCAGATCTTTGATGCGGTCGGTGTCGCGCAACAGCGGCCAGGCGTGGGCGAGCAGGTGGTGGGACAGCAGCACCGGCTGGGCGTGTTGGAGATGGGTCCGGCCCGGCATGGCCACGCCGAGGTGGGTGCGGGCCTGCTCGGACAGTGCCTCCACCACCGTCTGGACCTCGGTCGCGACGTGTCGCAGGGCCTCCCGCAGGTAGAGCCGGACCAGCGTCGCGATCTGGTCGTTGCGGGATCGGCCGGCGCGCAATCGTCCTCCGAGTTCGGGGCCGATCCGCTCGATGAGTCCTCGCTCCAAAGCCCCGTGCACGTCTTCGTCGGTCGGCGCGGGACCGAACGCTCCCGAAACCACGTCGGCGTCAAGGCGATCGAGGCCGGTGAGCATCCCGGCGAGCTCGTCGCCGGTCAGCAGGTCCGCGCGGTGCAGGGCCCGGGCGTGGGCTCGGGAACCGGCGATGTCGTAGCGAGCCAGTCGCCAGTCGAACTGGGTGGAGACGCTCAGCGCGAACATCGCGTCGGCCGGTCCGCCGCCGAACCGCCCACCCCACAGCCGTCCCTGGTGCTCCTCGGCGGGTCCGGCCCCGTTGCCTTTGGTGCTGTCACTCACGTCGTCGTCATCCTCAGTTGCGTCGTCGGCGCGGCTCGACCAGCGCCTGTTGGGTAGTCATCCGCCCAGATGTGGTTCTTGCTCCCAAACTGCTGGGGCGCCGACCATCAGCACCCATCGTCGCGGCGCCCGCCCTGGCTCATCTGGAGGAGGCGCTCGGCGATGTCGGTTCCGCCGGTCGGGTCGCGCGCGATCAGCAGGATCGTGTCGTCGCCGCCGATGGTGCCGAGGATGCTGTCCCAGGCGACCCGGTCGATCGCGGACGCGAAGTACTGGGCGGCCCCAGGTGGGGTCCGCAGCACCACCAGGTTGGCCGACGCCTCCGCCGATACCAGCACCTCGCCGCACAGCCTGCTCAGTCGGGCCTCGAACGTGGCGAACTCCCCCACCTGCGGAGTCCGATCGCCGCCGTCGGCCGGGACGGCGTAGACCAGATGCCCTTGCTGGCCGCGCACGCGGACGGCGCCGACCTCGACCAGATCCCGAGACAGCGTGCCCTGCGTGACCTGGATTCGCTCCAGCGACAACAGTTCGGCCAGCTCCGACTGCGACCGGACCGGATGCTGCTCGAGGATGGCGATGATCTGCGCCTGACGGGCGGTCTTGGTGATCGGAGCACGAGCGGCAGACGTCATCGGCTCACCGATGACCTCGGTCGTCGATCAGGGCGGGCAGCGCTGCCACGAACCCCCGCAACTGGTCGGTGGTGACGATGAGCGGCGGGGCGAGCCGGAGCACGTCAGGGCGGGGAGCATTGACGATGAAGCCGGCATCCAGGGCGGCGTCGGCGACCCGGGCCGCGATCGGCTGCGCCAGCGTGATGCCGCGGAGCAGCCCCCGGCCGCGGACCCCGGTGATCATCGGATGATTCAGCGCGGTGATCTCTGCGACCAGCAGCTCACCCAGCTCCTTGGCCCGCTGGAGCAGACCGTCTCGCTCGATCACCGCGATCACCGCCAGCCCGGCGATCGCGGCGACCGGGTTCCCGCCGAAGGTGCTGCCGTGACTGCCCGGGCCAAGCAGCCCGGCTGCCCCATCAAGGGCCAGGCAAGCGCCGATCGGGAAGCCGTTACCCAGTCCCTTGGCCACGGTGACGATGTCGGCCCGGACGCCGGCGTCGACGTGCACCAGCCAACTGCCCGTCCGCCCCATTCCGGTCTGTACCTCGTCGATCCACAGCAGCGCCCCGTGTGCGTCGCAGATCGCCCGCGCCCGAGCGAGGTAGTCCGCCGGGGGCACGACGACGCCGTTCTCCCCTTGGATCGGTTCGAGCACCACCGCGGCGGTCTGGTCGTCGACCACGGCCGCCAGCGCGGCTGGGTCCCCGTACGGCACGAAGACCACGTCGCCGGGCAGCGGGGCGAACGGGTCCCGGTACTTCGGGTTGTGGGTGATGGCCAGCGCACCCAGCGAACGTCCGTGAAAGGCGCCTTCGGTGGAGATGATCTTGGTCCGGCCCGTTCCGCGGGTGATCTTGAACGCCGCCTCGTTCGCCTCGGTACCGGAGCTGGTGAAGAACACCTTCGCCTCCCCGGGCGCGGCGACCATGGCGGTCAGCCGCTCCGCCAGCGCCACCTGCGCCGGGGTGGCGAAGAAGTTCGAGACGTGGCCCAGGGTCGCGATCTGACTGGTGATCGCGGCCAGGATCGTCGGGTGCGCGTGCCCGAGCGCGGTGACCGCCAGTCCCGAGAGCAGATCGAGGTACTTGTCTCCGTCGGCATCCCAGACGTGGACCCCCTCACCCCGCACGAACACCCGCTTGGGCACCCCGAAGGTGGGCAGCACGCTGCGCCGGTAGCGCTGCAGCACGGCGGCCGAACCGACGGGTGTCGCTCCGGCCAGCTGGTGGGTGATCGCCATCGCCGCGGCGGTCATGATCGGTCCCCGGTTGCGGTCGGCGTGGGACGAGGCGGGTGTATCGGTAGCTGGCCGAACTCGCCGTTGGCGACCTCGTGCGGCGGGATACCCTGCTCGGCGGAGAACACTCGGCTGCCCAGTCGGACCAACCCGTCCTGGGTGACCATGGTGCCGATACCGGCGTTGGTAAAGATCTCCAGCAGCAGCGCGTGCGGCACCCGACCGTCGGTCACCGTCGCCCGGGTCAGCCCACCTTCGACAGCCCGGCGGCAGGCCTCCATCTTGGGCACCATGCCGGACTCCAGACTCGGCATCAGCTCCGCCAGCTCCGAGGCCGAGAGCTCCTTGATCACCGTGTCGCTGTTCGGCCAGTCCGCGTACAGCCCGTCGACGTCGGTGAGCACGACCAGTCTCTCGGCCTGCAGGGCGACCGCCAGGGCGGCCGCCGCCGTGTCGGCGTTGACGTTGTGGACCTCGCCGTTCAGGTCGGGGGCGATGCCGGCGACCACCGGCACCCATCCGGACTCGATCAGACTCTTGATCGCCTCGGTGTTGACGGCGACCACGTCGCCGACCAGCCCGAGGTCGACCTCTTCGCCGTTGATGATCGCGCCGCGCCGCTCGGCCACGAAGAGGCCCCCGTCTTCACCCGACATCCCCACGGCGAGACTGCTGTGCCGGTTGATCAGACCCACCAGCTCCCGGCCGACCTGGCCGACCAGCACCATGCGGACGACATCCATCGCCTCCGGACTGGTCACCCGCAATCCCCCTCGGAACTCTGAGGCGATGCCGAGACGCTGCAACATCTGAGAGATCTGCGGGCCGCCTCCGTGCACCACCACCGGATGGACACCGCAGCGCTTCATGAACACGATGTCCCGGGCGAACGCCCGCTTCAGCTGGTCGTCGATCATGGCGTTGCCGCCGTACTTGATCACCACGATCTTGTTGGCGTAGGTCTCCATCCAGGGCAAGGCCTCGGTCAAGATGGACGCCTTCTCCACCAGGGAGAGCGACTGCGCGCCACGCGTAATCATGTTCGCAGCTCGCTGCGAGGTTCGGCATTCGCTTCGCGGATACTGTTCATGTTGAGTACTCGGCGTTCTCTCGGACGTACTCGTACGTCAGGTCGGTGGTCCAGATCCGCGCGCGGTGATCACCAGCGTGCAGGTCGATCTCGAGGGCGACCTCGCGACCGGTCAGGTCGACCAAGTCGCGGGAGTCTCCGATGCCGCCGGCTCGGCAGACTTGGACGCCGTTGAACGACACGTCCAGCTCGTCGGGCTCGAAGGTCGCCGCCGTGGTGCCCACCGCTGCCAGCACCCGGCCCCAGTTGGGGTCGTTGCCGAATACTGCGCACTTGAACAGGTTGTTGCGGGCGATGCTCCTGGCGACCTCGACCGCGTCGTCCTCGGACGCGGCGTTGACCACGCCGATGGTGATCGTGTGGCTGGACCCTTCGGCGTCGGCGACCAGTTGCCGGGCGAGGTCGTCACACACCTGGGTGAGGGCCGAGATCAGCTCAGCCGGATCGGGCTCGATACCTGATGCGCCGCTGCTGAGCAGCAGCACCGTGTCGTTGGTCGACATGCAACCGTCGCTGTCCACCCGATCGAAAGTGAGGCTGACCGCCTCGACCAACCCATCAGACAGCGTGGTCGGATCGACCACGGCGTCGGTGGTGATCACCGCCAACATGGTCGCCAGTCCCGGCGCCAACATGGCCGCTCCCTTGGCCATCCCGCCCACCGACCAGCCGTTCCGCTCGGCCACCGCCTCCTTGGTGACGGTGTCGGTGGTCATGATGGCCGCGGCGGCCGCTGTCCCACCGTCCGCCGACAACGACGCCACCAGCTCGGGGATCGCTGCGGTGATCTTGCCCAGCTCCAGCCGGACCCCGATCAGGCCGGTCGAGCAGACCGCTACGTCGATCGGTCCCACATGGTGGCCTGCGCCTCGCAGGGCCGAGGCGACCGCCTCCGCGGTGTGATGAGTGTCGGCGAACCCGTCCGATCCGGTACAGGCGTTGGCGCCCCCAGAGTTCAAGATCACCGCTTGCAGAGCGTGGTCGCGCAGGACCTGCCGCGTCCACACGACCGGCGCGGCCTGCACCCGGTTGCTGGTGAACACCCCGGCGGCCGCGGAGTGCGGGCCGTAGTTGAATACCAGCGCGAGATCCGGTTTCCCGCTCTCTTTCAGCCCGGCCGTGACACCGGTGGCGGCGAAGCCGGACGGTCGGGTGACACTCACGACTCCAGCTCCTCGGTCTCGACGCTGTGGCCCGCGGCCTCCCAGACCTCGATAGCGGGTCCGGCCTGCGCGACCGGTACGAGGATCCAGTCGGTGTCGAAGGTGGATTGGGCCAGGATCGCGATGTTGGCGTCAGCCAGCGGAGCGGTCAGGCCGGCGAGCACCCCGATCAGGGAGTGGTCGAGCGGACCGTCGATGCTGAACGCGGCGAACGGACCGGCGGCGGTGACCGAGTCCGGCACGGCCGCGTGCGCACAGATGATCGACAGCTCGTCGGCCGTCCTGGTGACACTCCAGAATGGGGTCTCGTGCGCCTCGGCCAGGGCCCAGGCCGGCACGGCGTCGTGGGCCGGCAGCCGGGCGAGGCCGACCTCGCTGGTGTGCCTGGTCAGCTGCCACCCGGTCACGAGCGAAGCCTCTTCACGGGGCCACTCCCACCAACGGCAGACCGGTGGTCTCCGGCAGTCCCAGGGCAAGATTCATGCACTGCAGCGCGCCGCCGGCGGTGCCCTTGGTCAGGTTGTCGAGCGCGGCCACGGCGATGAGGCGGTGCGCGGCCGTGTCCACGGTGACCTGGACCTGAACGGTGTTGGCTCCGAGGACGGCCTGGGTCTGGGGCCACTGCCCGGCCGACAGCAGGTGCACGAAGGGCTCGGAGTCGTAGGCCTCCGCGTAGGCGGCGTACGCCTGGTCGGGGGTCGTCTGGGGATCGGCCAACGGGGCCGTGCAGGTGGCCAGGATGCCCCGGGACATCGGCACCAGCACCGGGGTGAACGAGACCGTCGGGGCCGGCGCCCCGCAGCGGGCCAGGTTCTGGATCAGCTCCGGGGTGTGCCGGTGCACTCCGCCCACCCCGTACGCGGACGCCGAGCCGATCAACTCCGAGCCGAGGAGGTGGGGTTTGAGCGACCGGCCCGCCCCGGAAGGCCCGCTGGCGGCGACCACCACCACGTCCTCACCGGAGGTCAGCCCGGCGGTCACCGCCGGGAGCAGCGCCACGGTCGCGGTGGTCGGGTAGCAGCCCGGGACCGCAATCCGCCGCGCGCCGGCAAGCTTCTCCCGCTGACCGGGCAGCTCGGGCAGTCCGTACGGCCAGGTCCCCGCGTGCTCGCTGCCGTAGAACTCCTGCCAGGCGTCGCTGTCGGTGAGCCGGAAGTCTGCGCCGCAGTCGATGACGAGCGTCTGCTCTCCCAACTGCCGGGCGATCTCGGCTGAGGCGCCGTGCGGCAGGGCCAGGAAGACCACGTCGTGACCGGCCAGAGTCGCCACCGAGGTCGGCTCCACCACTCGCTCGACCAACGGAACCAGATGCGGTTGGACGTCGCCGAGTCGGCGGCCGGCACTGGCGTTGGCCGTCAGCGCGCCGATCTCCACGTTTGGGTGCCCGAGCAGGAGACGGATCAACTCTCCCCCGGCGTATCCGGTGGCGCCGGCCACCGCTACTCTCGTCGACATCTGCATGAATATGTCATTTATGACAAGAGTATGCAAGGCGACCGGGTCTGGTTCAGACTAGGGCTGCAGCACCCGCGGCTCGGCCGCGACCTCCTCGCTTGCCGCGGCCACGGCCGCATCACGCGCGCTCCCGCTCTCGGCGTCGGTGAGCGTGCGGTCACTCGCCCGGAACCGGAGCGCGAAGGCCAGGGACTTGCGGCCATCCCCGACCTGCGGACCGGTGTAGACGTCGAACAGCTCCACCGACTCCAGCAGCGGACCCGCGCCCCGACGCAGAGCGGCCTGCACCGTGGCGGCCGGCACGTCGGAGCCCACGATCAGCGCTACGTCCTCCTTCGCGACCGGGTAGGTCGAGATCGGCACCACGCTGCTCCGCGGCGGGGCAGCCTCGAGCAGCGCCGACAGGTCGATCTCGACGGCCGCCGTCCGCTCCGGCAGCCCGTACGCCGTGATCACCTGCGGATGTAACTCTCCAGCGTAGCCCACCACCTCGCCGGCGGTGGTCGACAACTCCGCGCAGCGGCCTGGATGCCACGGCGGCCGATCGACCGCGCGGCGCGTCAGCGTGACCCCGAGAGCCCGAGCCGCGATCTCGGCGGCCGAGATCGCCTGTTGCCAGCCCGCGGGCTGGACCGGACCCACCCAGCCGGCGGTGCGCCAGCTCCCGGTCAGCACCGCGGCCAGGTGTCGCGGTTGCTGCCCGAGCGGCGCGTCCATCGCTGCGAGCTGGTCAGCCGTCGGCCGACGGGTCACCGGCGGACGCGGCGCCGCCGCCGCCGACTCGGCCGCATAGAACACTGATCCGGTCTCAAAGATCGCCAGGTCATCGTTGCCGCGGCTCCGGTTGCGGGCTACGGCCGCGAACAGACCGGGCAGCAGCGTGGTCCGCAGATAGGGAGAGGTCTCGGCCAGCGGGTTGGCGATCCTGTTCAGCCGCCGACGCCGGTCGTCGGCCGCGACACCGAGGGAGTCCAGATCGGCCACCGACAGGAACGGGAGGCTGAGCACCTCAACGAAGCCGGCCGCGACCACCGCCGCGGTCACCGCTCGACGTCCCTTCTGAGCCGTGGTCAGTCCCCGCCCGACCGGGGCCCGCGGCACGGTCGGCTCGATGCTGTCGTAACCGACGAGCCGACCGACCTCCTCCACGTAGTCGTAGGGGTCGGTCAGGTCGGGCCGCCAGGTCGGCGGGGTGACGGTCAGCTGTTCGCCCTCGACCGCGACGCTCGCCCCGACCGCTTCGAGCAGCGCGACGGCGGTATCGGCGCTTACCTCGGTGCCGAGGATCCGGCTGGGCAGATCGGCGTCGATGGTGAGGGATGGGGTCGCCGGCACCGCCCCGGCGACAGTCTCGCCGCGCTCGATCGTGCCGCCGGCCAGCTCGGCCAACAGAGCAGCCACCCGGTGCGCCGCCGCGTACGCCGCCGCGGGGTCGACCCCGCGTTCGAACCGCCGGGATGCCTCCGAGCTCAGCCGGTGTCGGCGGGAGGTCCGGGCGATCGTCATGGCGTCGAAGTGGGCGGCCTCGATAACCACCGACGTGGTGGCCGGACTGATCTCGGTGCTCGCCCCACCCATCACTCCGGCCAAACCGATCGGACCAGATCCATCGGTGATCAGCAGATCGTCGGCGTCCAATTCGCGGACCGTGTCGTCGAGTGTGGTCAGCGTTTCCCCGGCCTGCGCCGTCCGGACCACGATCGTCCCGTCCAGCGACTCCGCGTCGTAGGCGTGAATCGGCTGGCCAGTCTCCAGCATCACGTAGTTGGTGATGTCGACGGTCAGCGAGATCGAACGCATTCCGGCCAGCTGGACCCGGCGGGCCAGCCACCGCGGGGTCGGCTGGGACGGGTCGACACCCGACACCGAGACCGCGACGAACAGGGGACAGGCTGGCGACTCCAGCCGCACCGGGTGCCCGTCGGTCGCCTCGGTCGGGGTCACTTTGTCGACCGGGTCGCGAAACCGGGTCCCGGTCGCCTGGGCCGCTTCGCGCGCCAGCCCGCGCAACGACAGGCAGTAACCCCGGTCGGGGGTGACCGCTATGTCGAGCACCTCGTCGCGCAAGTGCAGGATCGGCGCGGCGTCGGCCCCAGGCGCCGGTTCCGGACCGTTCTCGGCGGCCGGGGCGAGCACGATGATGCCGTCGTGGTCCTCTCCCAGCCCGAGCTCGCGCGCGGAGCAGATCATCCCGTCGGAGAGATGGCCGTAGGTCTTCCGCGCCGCGATCGTGAACTCACCCGTCAGCACCGCGCCCGGCAACGCCACGACCACCAGATCGCCGACGGCGAAGTTGTGAGCACCGCAGACGATGCCGCGGGATGCGGGTACCTGGTCGTCGGCGGGCTGGTTGTGCTCGGAGCCGACATCGACTCGACACCACCGGATGATCTTGCCGTTCTTCTGTGGTTCGTCCACCGACGACAGCACCCGACCGACCACCAGCGGGCCGCTCACGTCGGCTCCAGCGTGTTCGACCGTCTCGACTTCCAAACCGGCCCGGATCAGCTGCTCGGCCAGACCGCGACCGCCCAGCCCGTCAGGCAGGGCGGCGTAATCCCGCAGCCAGGACAGCGGCGCCTTCATCGTGTCTCTCCCATCGGTATCGGGTCCATCGGTGCCGAGTCCATCAGTGCCGGGCTCGAGGCCATCGTCGTCATCGGGCGAGCCCGGTCAGCGCCCGGCTGTAGCGCACGTCCCCTTCAATCATGTCCCGCATGTCCTCGGCGTCGTTACGGAACATCAGGGTGCGTTCTACGCCCATACCGAAGGCGAAGCCGGAGTAGAGGTCGGTGTCGACCCCGCACGCCTGCAGCACCCGCGGATTCACCACTCCGCAACCGCCCCACTCGATCCAGCCTTCGCTCTTGCAGGTCCGACACGGGCGATCCGGGTGCCCGACTGAGGCGCCCTGGCAGACGAAGCACTGCAGATCGACCTCGGCGGAGGGCTCGGTGAAGGGGAAGTAGTTCGGCCGCATCCGCGTCCGGGTCCGTCCGAACATCGCCTGAGCGAAGTGGTCGAGGGTGCCGCGCAGATCGGCCAGCGTGATCCCCCGGTCCACGACCAGACCCTCGATCTGATGGAAAACCGGCAGGTGGGTGGCGTCGTACTCGTCGGCGCGGTACGCCTTGCCCGGGCATACCACGTACACGGGCAGCTCGCGGGACAGCAGAGCCCGCGCCTGAACTGGTGAGGTGTGGGTGCGCAGGACTTGGCCGCTGTCGGGCTGCCCGACGAACAAGGTGTCCTGCATGGTCCGGGCCGGATGGTCGGGGATGAAGTTGAGGGCGTCGAAGTTGAGCCACTCCGCCTCCAGTTCCGGGCCCTCGGCGACCTCCCAACCCATCGCGACGAAGACGTCCATCATCTGATCCATCAGCGCGGTGATCGGGTGAATCGCCCCCTCCGGGGCCAGGTGCACGGGCAGGGTGACGTCGACCCGCTCCTCCACCAGCCGCCGGGCCAGCTCGGTCTCAGCTATCTCGGCTTCGCGGGTCGCGAGGGCCTGCGCGATCCGGCTGCGGGCCTGGCCGATCCGCCGCCCCGCGTCTCTACGGGCTTGCGGCGGCAACGCCCCGATCTCCCGGTTGGCCATCGCGATCGGCGACTTGTCTCCGGCGTGAGCCAGTCGTGCCGTCTTGAGCTCGGCCAGCGTCGACGCCGCCGAGAACTCGGCCAGCGCCGCGGCGACGGCCGCTTCGACGTGGTCGGCATCCAGCGGGGTGACCTGGACGGGGTCGTAGTTGGTGTTGGGGCCGGACATGACTCCTGCTTCGGGTGTGGGCTCGCGCCGCGCGACGACGCCGGGCCGGGCGCCCGGCACAGTCTAAGAGGATCCGACCGGACAGGCTCCCGGTTATCCGTGGGTGGGATCGGCGAAAGTCCACCACGGCGGAGTTTCACTGACATTTGAGCCGACCCGACCTGCCAAACTCCACCATGGCGGAGTCTCGCCGATAGGGGGGTACGGGGTCAGGGCTGGCCGGCGCGCTGGGCGGTCGCCGAGGCGTACAGCAGCACCGCCGCGGCCGTGGACAGGTTCAGGCTCTCCGCCCGCCCGTAGATCGGCAGTGCGACGAGCCGGTCGAGCAGCGCCGCCCGGTCGGCGGCCAGACCCCAGGCCTCGTTGCCGAGCACCCACAGGGTCGGCTCGGCCAGCTCGCCGCCGGCGGCCAGATCGGTGACCGAGCAGCTGGCAGCAGCGTCAGCGCCGAGCACCCGCAGACCGGCGGAGCGGGCCGCGGTGACCGCTTCGGCCAGATCGACCGCGACGCTGATCGGCAGATGGAACAGACTGCCCGTGCTGGCCCGGACCGTCTTGGGGTTGTAGAGGTCGACAGAGTCGGCCGTTACCAGCACCGCGTCAGCGCCGAAGGCGTCGGCGCAGCGGACCACGGTGCCGAGGTTGCCGGGATCACGCACCCGGTCGCACAGCACGACCAGGCGAGCATCGGACCGGACGGCGTCGTCGAGCGCGACGTGCACGGTCCGGCAGACGGCCAGGATTCCCTGCGGGGTGACCGTGTCGGTCAGTTCGCCGAGAGACCGCGCATCGACGGTGTGGACGCTGATCCCGGTGGTCGCCGCCTGCGTGAGCAGGTCGCGGTGCAGGTTGACCAGCGACTCCTCGACCAGGACCCGGCGCACGATCCCGCCGCTGGCCAGGGCCTCCGAGACCGCCGGGCGACCTTCGGCCAAAAACTGGCCGGCGATCTGGCGATCCTTGCGCCGCAACAGACGACGAGCCGAGCGCAGCACTCCCGCCGAGGCGGGAAACGCTGGAATCGGCTCATCGTCCCTCACGGGTCGATCAGACTGTGAGGTCTCGCCGGATCCGATCTCGTCGATCAGGCGGCGGCCGGCTGATGGGCCTTGGCGACCCCGACCAGCGCGGCGAACGCGACCTGGTCGGTGACGGCAAGATCGGCGAGGATCTTGCGGTCCACCTCCACCTCGGCGGCCTTCAGACCCGAGATGAAACGGTTGTAGGTCATGCCCTCGTTGCGGACCGCGGCGTTGATCCGGATGATCCACAGCTTGCGGAAGTCGCCCTTTTTGGCGCGACGGTCACGGTAGGCGTAGACGCCGGAGTGGGTGACCTGCTCCTTCGCCTTGCGGTAGAGCCGGGACCGTTGACCCCGGTAGCCGGACGCCTGCTCCAGCATCTCCCGGCGCTTCTTGTGGGCGTTGACCGAGCGCTTGACGCGTGCCATGCGAGTTACTCCTTGATGTCAGTGACGGCGGTGGTGAGAGGGCTCAGATGCCCAACAGCTTGCGAGCCTTCGCGGCGTCGCTCTTCGACAACTCCTTGTCGCCGTCGAGCCGACGCTTGCGCGAGCTGGTCTTGTGCTCGTTCAGGTGCATCTTGCCCGCCTGGCGACGCATGACCTTCCCCGAACCGGTCACCTTGAACCGCTTCTTGGCACCCGAGTGCCTCTTCATCTTCGGCATGGCTGCCGCTCCGTTCCTTGCTCAATCGAACTCATCGGCCCGTCGGCACACAAGTGCCGGCGGGGTACTGCTGTGGAACTCTTCCGCTCCGCGATCACCACGGCCGGAGCGGAGTCAGACTTCGGTGTCAGGATCCAGGTTGTCGGCTGGCCCGCGGCGTCGTGGAGCCGCGTGCTCGGCCGCGGCCTCGGCCCGCCGGTCGGCCTGCTGGCTTCGCTCCACCTCGGCGTCGGCGGCCCGTACGGCTGCCCGTCGATCGCGCTCGGCGCGGGCGTCGGCCCGCGCCTCGGTCTTCTTCTTGTGCGGTCCGAGCACCATCAGCATGTTGCGGCCATCCTGCTTCGGCGCGGACTCCACGAAGCCGAACTCGTCAACGTCGCCGGCCAACTTGCGTAGCAGGTTGTAGCCCAGCTCAGGTCGCGACTGCTCGCGTCCACGGAACATGATCGTGATCTTGACTTTGTCTCCGGCCTTGAGGAAACGCACGACGTGGCCCTTTTTGGTCTCGTAGTCGTGGCGGTCGATCTTGGGCCGAAGTTTCATCTCCTTGATCACGGTATTGGTCTGGTTACGGCGACTCTCGCGAGCCTTCTGGGCGTTCTCGTACTTGAACTTGCCGTAGTCCATGAGCTTGGCCACCGGAGGCCGCGCCATCGGTGCGACCTCGACCAGGTCCAACTCGGACTCTCGCGCCAGGCGCAGGGCGTCGTCGATCCGGACGATTCCGACCTGCTCCCCGGCCGGCCCCACGAGCCGGACTTCAGGGACGCGAATACGGTCGTTGATCCGCGGTTCAGTGCTGCTGATTGGTCCTCCATGTGGTTGTGGTGGCGAACACGTTCGAACCCGCCGGTCACAGAAACCACGAAAGGGCCCCCGCTCACGCGAAGACCCTGATGAACGGGTGGCTACACCGATGAAGGCGGCACCCGCAGACCGACCTGGCAACGATCCGCGAGGATGTCGTTCAGGTGGGAGATCAGGTCTCCACTTGGCGGATCCGGCGCGCACGCCGAATCGGTCGGAGTACAGGTTATCACTCGCTCTCGACTGCGGTCACATCTGCGTCGTGCGCCGCCACGGCCCAGCCGAAGCCGTCATCCAACTCGATCAACCGCTGGCGGCGGGCCAAGGCCTCCAGCACCTCACCCTCCAACACCACTGGATGCGGTCCGGCGACGTCGACCAGCACCGCGACCGCGTCTTCGGCCACGGCGGTCTCGGCGACCTTGTCGAGATTTACCGGTACGGGACGAGCGCGGGCATCCCAAGCCTGGAGAGCGTCGAGACCGGTGAAGCAGAGCAAAGCGCGGCCGCCGTCGGCGCGCTGCAGCATCACGACCGCCATCTCGGCCTCCTTGTCCGAGGACAGCCCACCGACGGTGGCACCGAGCCGGGTGGCCGTCGCGACGACCGGCACCAGCAGCCGAGCGCCACCCAGCGTCGCCACGGCTCGCAGATAGTCCGCCGGTGCGGACGTGGCGGCGAACTCGGCCATCGCCGCGCGTACGTCGGGGTCCGAAGCGCCATCATCACCGGGGAAGGGCGACGGCGCGAGGGTCCGCTCGTGCGGTTCGGGTGCGGTCGGCATCGGGACACCGTAGCCGCGCGGGTGGCTATCCCCAACGAACCGGTGACGATTGGGTGGTTGTCCCGATCGTCGATCCGCCGTCGCTGTGGCAGATTGGAAGGATGCCTGCCTCGGACGTCGTCTTGCTCCCGCTCTGCATCGGCCTTGCACTGATCGGCGTCATCGTCGCCGGCGTCTCCTGGCGTAAGGGCAGCCGCGGGCGCGTCATCCAGGGCGTGGGCATCGCGCTCGCCCCGATCGCCCTCTACTTCACCGGTCTGCTGCGGTTGCTGTGGGACGCGGTCGTCGCCGTGGTCGGCTGGGCCTCGGCGGTCGTCTTCTCGCCGGCCATGTGGTTCGGGCTGTCGCTGCTCGGCCTGTGCATCGTGCTCTGGGTGGTGGGTGGGATGCTGATCAGGCGAACCACGAGCAAAGGTGCTCCCGCCTCGGTAGCCGGGGATGGCAAACCGGCGGTCGGCGCCGGTCGAACCGGATCGACGGGTGCGGGCAAGCCCAAACCCAAGAAGTCCGGACGGGCAGCCACGGCCGCCACCGACATCGATCCTGAGCTGGCCGAGATCGAGGCCATCCTCAAGGACCGCGGGATCAACTAGCGGAGGTACTCACCAGCCCGTGCGGGCTCCCGCCACCAGCCCGTGCGGGGCTTCCGCTCTCACTGGGAGGCGCGGTACTCCCGCAGGCGACGGTTGAGATCCTCGACCGCGGCCTCGGCGGACGGGCCGTCGCCAGCCTGGATACCCATCAGCATCCGGCGCTCAGCATCCAGTTCCTCGGCAAACGCCCGGTCGGTCGGCACTAACAGGACGTGGGCCCACGGATCCCCCGGACCCAACACGAACCGGTGGACCCGGTCCCAGGGATACCAGTGCCGACTAAGCCCGTTGCGGAAGGAGATGCCGTCGGCGTCGGCCTTGACCACAGCACTGCCGAGAACGATCAGACCGAGGACGAATCCGCCCAGGATGATGAGCAGGGTGACCGCCTGGGAGAGCGTGAACGCCGCCTTGAGACTCGGCGGCAAGCCCACCCAGAACAAGAAGCTGAGACCGACCAGGCACAACGCGAATACCGCCACGATGATTCGCAATCGGCGGGAACTGTAGGCGATCGGCCGAACCTGCGGCGCCTCGGCCGCCATCAGAGGCGACAGGCGGCGATGTCGGTGACCAAGATCGCGCGGGCGCCGACCGCCCAGAGGTCATCCATGATCTTCTGAGCATCGGTGCGGGGGACCATGGCCCGGACGGCGAGCCAGCCCTCCTTGGCCAGCGGCGCCACCGTCGGTGACTCCAGGCCGGGCGTGATCGAGCAGGCCAGATCGATCACCTCGTCGCTGACGTCGTAGTCCATCATCACGTAGTTGCGGGCGACCAGCACCCCGCCCAGGCGTCGCTGCAGCAGTTCCACCCCGGTCGACACCGCGACGTCACGACGCTTGATCAGAACGGCCTCGGAGTGCAAGATCGGGTCTCCGAACAGCTCCAGGCCGGCTTGTCGCAAGGTCGTTCCCGTCTCGACGACGTCGGCGATCGCGTCGGCCACGCCGAGCCGGATCGCGGTCTCGACCGCTCCGTCCAAACTGATCAGCCGCGGGTGGATACCGCGCCCGGACAGGTAGTTGTCGACGAGCACCGGGTAGGAGGTCGCCAGCCGCTGCTCGTGCAGCCGGTCGATGCTCAATTGCGAACCGGCCGCGGCGGCGAACCCGAACCGGCTGCGGCCGAAGCCGAGCGGCATCATCTCCTCGGCGTGCGCACCTGAATCCAGCAGCATGTCGCGGCCGGTGATGCCAATGTCGAGCGTGCCCTCCCCCACGTACACCGCGATGTCCCGCGGCCGCAGATAGAAGAACTCCACGCCGTTGGCTTCGTCCAGCAGCACCAGCTCCTTGGCATCGTTGCGCTGCACATACCCGGCTTCGGCCAGCATCTGGGCCGCGGCCTCGGACAGCGAGCCCTTGTTGGGCACCGCGATCCGAATCAACGAATTCGAACTCACGGCGGCCATCCTAGGTGCGGTCGGCCCAGGCGCCGTCCTCGTCATAGATGGCGGTACACGTCCTCTGGACGCAGGTCGAGCGCCAGCATCAGCACCTGCAGGTGATAGATCAGCTGACTGATCTCTAGGGCCTGATCGTCCAGGCTCTGGTACTCCGCCGCCATCCAGACCTCCGCCGCTTCCTCCACGATCTTCTTGCCGATCTCGTGCACCCCAGCCTGGACGCGCCGTACGGTCGAGGAGGAAGGGTCACCGGAGGTCACCTTCTGACTCAGCTCCGCGAACAGGTCCTCGAAGGTCTTGGCAGACGACACGCGGCCATCCTAGGAGAGCCCGGGTCACCATCGACGGAAGTTCGAAGCGATCATGAACAAGCCTGGCGACCGGCCGCGCGGATTTTTCGAGCGGGTCCTCGCCAGATCCGTCGTCGCGGAGTCCCCGCGTTTGACGGCATCCTCCAGCCAAGGCAGGATCTGAAGGTCAAGCGGCGTACCAACCCCGGCCCGACTGCATCCAGTGAGCACCACGGCGAGAACCATAGTCACGCCGGGCCGCCCTATCCATCATGGCCGCCCCAACCGAAAGGACTTAGCATGACCGAGACCGCTACCAACACCCCCATCGAGGTCACCCCCGACCAAGCCGTGTCGTGGACCGACCTGGGCGGGGACATGTGGTCCTATCTGACCGGACGGGGTGCCGCCATCAACTACAACTTCGTCGACATGGCCATCGAGGTGCCCCGCGACACCGGCGCAGACGCTCCTCGTGCGACCTGGAAGTTGAACGGCACCCTGCGCATCACCACCAGCGACAACGAATCCTGAGGTGACTCGTCGCCGCGCGGCTGGGATGACCATGCGGGTGCAAGCGGATCTGCAGCTGGACGTCACCCCGGGGAACGAGGAGAATCGAACCGGCTTCGGCGCCAGGATCGAGTCGGACTCCGATGTCGTTCGCGTCCGTCTGGACCGGGTGCCCGTCCTTGCGGGACGTCCGTCCTCGAGCCTGCTGCGCGGCGTGTCCGACACCTTGGCCAGCACCGGCCTTCAGGTGGTGGTCGAGGGACCGGACGGACGGCTGGTCAGTGCCGGTGCCGGCGTCCGCACCCCCTGGTGGCAGCGATTGTTCGTCCGGACGTCCCATGTCCGGGTGCATGACCTGCGAGCCGGGCTCCGGGTGTTGACACGTCCCCGGACGCCCGATGAAGCGACCTCGGTCCCGCCTCCGGCGGTACTGTTCTCGCCGCCAGCGACCCTGTTGCCGCTCACGCCGACGATGCTCGGTCGGCAACGGGTCTCCACCACCCATGATCCGGCCGGAGGTGGCCAGCCACGGCTCTACTTCCCCCCGGTGGACACGGCCGGCTCGCGCCCGAGGGTGTTCCATCTGCGGCCCGAGATCAGCATCGGTGACCGCGTCGACGCCGACTTGCGATTGTCCGGCGTGTCCACCGAGCAGGCCACGATCTACCGTGACGCGGCGGACGAGTACGTCATCGCGCCGCGACCCGGCGCGTTGCCCGTCCGAGTGCATGGTGAGCGGATCTTCGGGCCGGCGTTGTTGCGGACCGGCGCCCGAATCGAAATCGGAAGCTGGCGGATGGTCTATTTCAGAGCCGAGTACGCCGACCACGGCCGCCCGTACGGCGGACGGCAGGGCGGCGAACTCGACAACCAACAGTGGCAGCCACCGGCTCGCTATCGTCCAGAGATCCGCGAGGGCGGCTCGCCCGAGCATCCGCCAGGTTGACCATCCGGGCGATGCTTAGACAGGTCAGCCGACTGTCTCGATCTCCGGAGAGTCGACAGCTACCGGTTCGGGCGTACGGCCTCGGCGCTCGATCCGCCACCAGGTCACAAAGCCGATCGCACAGAACACCCCGTAGACGATGTACATGATCGCCGACGGGTAGTACCCGGCGCTGAGCAACAGTGGCACCCCGACAAGGTCGACCGCGATCCAGATCAGCCAGAACTCGACGTAGCCGCGAGCCATGCCGTAGGTGGCCAGGACCGACCCGGTGAGGATCCAGGCGTCCGCCGCCGGACCCCAAGAACCGAGCGCGATCAAGGCGTAGTAGAAGACGGTCCACAGCACCACCGCCGCTACCAGCAACTGGATCCGGCCCCTCCAGCCGGCCCACGCGGGCGCCACGCCGGCGCCGTCGGTTCCGCCGGCCCCGGAGCGGCGATAGGACCACCAGCGGTACCAGCCGTAAATGCTGACCGCGAGGAAGAACACTTGGCGGGCCGCCTGGCCGTAGAGGTCGAGATCCTGGGGGGTGTGGAACACGCCCCCCAGGAAAACGGTGAACAACAAGACGTTGCCCACGATGCCAATCGGCCACGCGAGCACTCTGCGCTGCATGCCCAGGATGGCGCTGGCCAGACCGAAGCCGTTACCAATGATCTCCCGCCAAAGGATGCCGGGTCCGATATCGATTTTGGCGTTCAGCAACCGCGTCAGCAGGTCCGCGAAGTCCATGTGATCCTCCACTGTTCCGGCCCGCACGAGCACCGGGGTGTGGAGAGACGCCACCCAAGGCTGTCCGCCGTCGTCGGCGCACAGCCAGGCCACGCTCGCGTGAACCTCCCATCCGGACTCTCACCGTCGGTCCCGGAATTCCACCAGGTCAACCGAACACAGCTTGCCGCTGGGGCCGGAGTTGCTCCGTTGCGGCGAAGCACCTCCACTGTGCACGGGTCGCGGACTGTCACCGCCGGTTCGGATTTTCACCGACCCCGGTACACGCGCGAGTTCTCAACTCGTCGGGAAGAACTCTACGCCCCGAACCAGCGCAGCGGAAACTCGCGCCATCCTTGGACGACTCCCGTCGCGAGCGGCCGTGAGCGGAGCGCGGCTCCGTCTGGACGACCGAGGGAGCAGACACGCCTTTCGTC
>JAKDLH010000130.1 GCA_030452945.1 Microlunatus sp.
CCTGGGCGGCCTGCCCGCTGGGGGGCGGGCGGGGGGTAAACCCCCCGCGCGCCCGCCAATCCGCCAGGTGCGGACGCTCCGCGCCCAATGTGGTTCCGTCACCGTGCCCGGGATGCACCACCGTACGGTCGTCGAACCGTTCGAAGATCTTGGCCTCTAGGTCGTCCACCAGGGACCTGAAGTCCTCTTGACTCGTGGTCCGCCCAGGACCACCCGGAAACAGGCTGTCGCCGCTGAACAAGTGGACGATCCCGTCGGAACCGGTGAAGGCGAGGGCAATCGAGCCCGGGGTGTGACCGACGAGTCCGATCACCTCAAGTTCACCGTCTCCCAACGTCACCACGTCGCCGTCCCACGCGCCGACCAGTCCCTCCACCCACGCGCCCGTGGCGATGGCGTCGATATCTGGGCGTCCGCACACCAGGTCCGCGCCCGTGGCTTCAGCCACAGCGGGCAGCGCCTGCCAGTGATCACCGTGCCGGTGGGTGGTGATGATCACCGACACCTGCCGGCCGTCGATCATCTCGAGCAGCCGCTGGTCGTCGTCGGCGGCGTCGATCAGGACCGCACCACCGGCTGACGGGAGCAGGAGATAGGCGTTGTTGTCCATCGGTCCGACCGAGATCTTGGTCATCGACACCTGATCGGACAGGGGGACCGTGAGTGCGGGCCCACCGGGCTCGACGTGACTCAGTTTGCCGCTCATCCCCGGTCTCCTCCCGAGCCCCGGTCCGCTCCGAAGGCCTTGATCACTTCGTCGGCGCGGACCGGGAGGGAGAACATCGGGTAGTCGAAGGTGATCGCGTTGTCGTGTTCGGCGGTCGACGTCGCCGCTGTGCAGTCGGTCAGAGTGATCACCCGGTAACCGTTCTCGTACCCGGTCCGCATGGTCGACTCGACACAGCAGTTGGTCAGGAAGCCGCCAAGCACGATCGTCGTGATCCCCTTGCTGCGCAGAATGAAGTCGAGGTTGGTGCTGGCGAAGGTGTCCAGGCCGCGTTTGCCCTCCACCACGATGTCGCCCGGGTGCGGAGCAAGATCATCGACGATCGCGGCGCCCCACGAGTCCTTGACGAAGGCGTTCCCATCGACGACGCCTTTCAAGATCCCGTACGGATGGGACGAGATCTCGTGGTAGCCGGCCATGAAGGTGATGGGGGCGTGCATGATCGTGGCGCCCGCCTGCCGGGCGGCAGCCACCAGCCCCTTGGTCTTGTCGAGCATGTCGGTGCTGGTCATCACCTCCGACACCGCTGAGTGCAAGGCGCCCCCCTCGGAGGTGAAGTCGTTCTGGAATTCGATCAGGACGATCGCCGTGGTCGCCGGATCGAGATTCAGCGTCGCGGTTTCCGCCTCCGGCATCGTGCTCATCCCCTCTTCTCGTCGAGTTCCTCGGTCACATCAGGTTCAGTGGCTTAGCGCGAAACACTCAGAGTCCGGGTAGCACCAGACCGTCGGCTCCCTGGACGGCGTCGGGTGCGGAGCGACCAGTCAGCCAGCCGAGCAGCAGCGGAGCCGGGCCGCGGACCGTACGGACCTCGCCGACGCTGCCGATAACGGTGTGGAAACCGGAGTCAGCGGTCAGGTCGAGGCGGGGGATCTCCGCGCGCGCCCCCAATCGATAGGATGTCCACTCCAGCAGCCACTCGGCGGTCTCGGCGTCGATGTCGTCGACCCCGAAGCCGATGCCCAGGTCCACGTGGTGCAGCACCACCTCGCTGAGCCGGGCCAGCGGCAGCAGCCGTGCCGCCACCCGCTGCCCGTCGCGAAGCTCGACCTCGGACTGCCAGGAATCGGCCTCGTCCAGGCTGGCGAAACCCTCCTCCAACCGTTCCGCGCTGGTGTCCAGGTCGACCTGCAACTCCAATCCCGATCGAGCGGATCCGGCTTCGATGTCGGCTTCGCGCACTTCCGCCGAGGCGTACATGTCGGTGCGCTCGCCCGTCCGAGCCCAGCTCACCAGGTTGCTCAGCGCGTCGGCTTGGCGCGCCAGGTGACTGACCACATGTCCCCGAGTCCAGTTCGGCAGCCGACTCGGAGCTCGCCAGTCCTCTTCCGGCACCCCGATCGTGTCGCCCAGCAGGCTCTGGGTCGCCGAATCCACCAAGGCTCGCAAGGTGGCGAGTTGCTCTGACGGATCGCTCATCTGGCCAACCTATCCGCTGCGGGAGCGGCTCTCGACCAGGACTGTCGGTGGCTCCACATACCATCGTCGGCGTGACTGACCAGATCGTCGTTCGGGGTGCTCGCGAGCACAACCTGCGCAACATCTCGCTCGAGCTTCCGCGCGACGCCCTCATCGTCTTCACGGGCCTGTCCGGGTCCGGAAAGTCGAGCCTGGCGTTCGACACCATCTTCGCCGAGGGTCAGCGGCGTTACGTGGAGTCGCTGTCGGCGTACGCGCGGCAGTTCCTCGGCCAGATGGACAAGCCGGACGTCGACTTCATCGAGGGTCTGTCGCCGGCGGTCTCCATCGACCAGAAGTCGACCAGCCGGAACCCGCGTTCGACCGTCGGCACGATCACCGAGGTCTACGACTACCTTCGCCTGCTGTACGCCCGGGCCGGGCGTCCGCACTGCCCGATCTGCCGGGAGCCGATCAGCCGGCAGTCGCCGCAGCAGATCGTGGATCGGCTGATGAGTTTGGTGGCCGGAACACGGTTCCAGGTCTTGGCCCCGGTGATCCGGGAGCGCAAGGGGGAATATGCCGAACTCTTCCGCCAGCTCGCCAGCCAAGGTTTCGCGCGAGCCCGGGTCGACGGTGAGGTCGTGATGCTGACCGACCCACCAATTCTGGACAAGAAGTACAAGCACTCCATCGACGTCATTGTCGATCGGCTCGCGGTGAAGCCGACGGTCAAGCAGCGCTTGACTGACTCGGTGGAGACCGCTCTCGGATTGGCTCAGGGCATCGTGACCGTCGACTTCGTCGATCTCGAGACCAAGGACCCGATGCGGGAGCGTCGCTACTCGGAGAAGCTGGCCTGTCCGAATGACCACGACATTGCCATCGACGAGCTGGAACCGCGACAGTTCTCCTTCAACGGGCCCTGGGGCGCCTGCCCGGAGTGCTCCGGTTTGGGCACCCGGATGGAGGTCGACCCCGAGCTGGTCGTGCCAGACGACGAGAAGAGCCTGGACGAGGGCGCCATCGCGCCCTGGGCATCGGCCCACGTCGCCGACTACTTTCAGCGGCTGATCAGCTCACTGGCCACCGAGTCCGGCTTCAGCACCACGGTGCCCTGGCACACACTCTCCTCCACCGCCCGGAAGACCCTGCTGTTCGGCGTTCCCGGCCAGGTGCAGGTCCGCTACCGCAACCGGTACGGTCGCGAGCGCAGCTACAACGCCAAGTACGAGGGCATCGTGCCCTACATCGAGCGCCGCCACGCCGAGGCGGAGACCGACACCTCGCGGGAGCGCTTCGCCGGCTACATGCGGGAGGTTCCGTGCACGGCGTGCCATGGCGCCCGGCTGAAGCCGACCTCGCTGGCCGTGACCGTCGGCGGCAAGAGCATCGCCGAGGTGTCGAGCCTGTCCATCGACGAGGCGGCCACCTTCCTCGCCGGGCTGGAGCTCAGCGATCGGGAGAAGCAGATCGCCGAGCGGGTGCTCAAGGAAATCAACGAACGGCTCCGGTTTCTGCTCGACGTGGGGTTGGACTACCTGTCGCTCAGCCGTCCGACCGCCAGCCTGTCCGGCGGCGAGGCTCAGCGGATCCGGCTGGCCACCCAGATCGGCTCCGGACTGGTCGGTGTGCTCTACGTGCTGGACGAGCCGAGCATCGGTCTGCACCAGCGGGACAACCGGCGCCTGATCGAGACCCTGATCCGGCTCCGCAACCTGGGTAACACCTTGATCGTGGTCGAGCACGACGAGGACACCATCCGGGTCGCCGACTGGGCGGTGGACATTGGCCCGGGTGCCGGCGAGCACGGTGGACAGGTCGTCGTCTCCGGACCGGTTCCGGAGCTGTTGGCCAGTGCGGACTCGCTGACCGGGGCCTACCTGTCCGGTCGTCGGCAGATCGCCCTGCCCGACCATCGCCGGCCGCGGCAGCGGGGCCGTCAGATCACCGTTCAGCACGCGACCGAGCACAATCTGCAGGACGTGACCGTGAGCTTCCCGCTCGGCCAGCTGATCGCCGTCACCGGGGTGTCCGGCTCGGGCAAGTCGACTCTGGTCAACGCCATCCTCTACAACGCCCTCGCCAAGCGGATCTACAACGCTCGGGAGGTGCCCGGACGGCATCGCTCGATCACCGGCGTGGAGCAGATCGACAAGGTGATCCACGTCGACCAGTCACCGATCGGTCGGACGCCGCGCTCCAACCCGGCCACCTACACGGGCGTGTTCGACCACGTCCGGAAGCTGTTCGCCGAGACCCCGGAGGCGAAGGTCCGCGGCTACCAACAGGGTCGGTTCTCGTTCAACGTGAAGGGCGGGCGATGCGAGAACTGCACCGGCGACGGCACCATCAAGATCGAGATGAACTTCCTGCCGGACGTCTACGTGCCCTGCGAGATCTGCCACGGCGCCCGCTACAACCGGGAGACGCTGGAGGTCCATTACAAAGGCCGAACCATCTCCGAGGTGCTCGACATGTCCATCGAGGAGGGGCTGGACTTCTTCGCCGCGCTGCCGCCGATCGCCCGACACCTTCGGACCCTGAACGACGTCGGGCTCGGCTACGTGCGCCTGGGCCAGCCGGCGCCGACCTTGTCCGGTGGCGAGGCGCAACGGGTCAAGCTGGCCAGCGAGCTGCAGAAGAGATCGACCGGGCGAACGCTGTATGTTCTCGACGAGCCGACCACCGGCCTCCACTTCGAGGACATCCGCAAGCTCCTCGGCGTGCTGGGGAGATTGGTGGACAACGGCAACACCGTCGTGGTGATCGAGCACAACCTCGACGTGATCAAGACAGCCGACTGGCTGATCGACATGGGACCGGAAGGCGGTTCCCGAGGCGGCACGGTGGTCGGCGAAGGTACACCGGAGGACATCGTGGCCAACCCGCGGTCCTACACCGGCGAATATCTTCGGCCGGTGCTGACCGGCCGCGAGGTGCCGGTCGGGGTCGAGCAGTCGAGGCTGGTGGGGGCGCCGAGTCAAGACCCCGGGGCCAAGAAGAAGCCCGCCGCTCGAAAGTCCACGGCGCGTGCCGGCAAGACGACCGCCGCGAGGACAACCGGTGCGAAGACGACGAGCGCGAAGTCGGCGGCGACGAAGGTGCCGACCAAGAACAGCGCGACCGCCACCAAGGCCGCGACCAATGGCAGGGTGACCGGGTCGTCCCGACCGGCCGAGGCGTCGGCCGCCCGGCTGGCGGGCTGAGCGCGATGTCTACCCCGTCGCACTCCGTCGCCAACATCTCCACCTGCTGTGGTCGGCGGACCGTGCTCAAGGCGGCCGGCCTGGTCGCGCTGTCCGGCAGTGTCGGGGCGCTGGGCGCGTGCGGCGCGACGTCTTGGACCACATCGACCGACTCCGACGCCACCAGCGTGCCGGTCTCCAAAGTCCCGGTCGGCGGGGGTGTGATCCTTGGCAAGTACGTGGTCACCCAACCCACCGACGGCGTGTTCCGGGCCTTCAGCGCCGTCTGTCCTCACCAGGGGTGTCCGGTCGGTTCCGTGGCGGACGGAGAGGTCGTGTGCCCGTGCCACAACAGCCACTTCGACATCGCCGACGGTGCCCCGGTGAGCGGGCCGGCGCAGCGTCCGTTGACCTCGGTGAAGTTCACCCGGTCCGACCACGACATCATCATCACCACCTGACGCCTGCCGACTTGTCAGCCGGGGTGGCCGCTCAGGCGACCACCGGTGCTGACAACGCCGAGGCTGTCGGGGCTGGCGCCTTGGCCGAGGCTGTCGGGGCTGGCGCCTAGGCTGGACGACGTGCCTGTCCGCGTCCCGTACCGCCCGGCTCCGGGATCGATCCCGGACCAGCCGGGCGTCTACCGCTTCTCCAACGCCGAGGGTCGGGTCATCTACGTGGGCAAGGCCATCAGCCTCCGCTCCCGGCTGAACTCCTACTTCGCCGATCCGCACACGCTGCACCACCGCACCCGCACGATGGTGCAGAGCGCGGCGAAGGTCGACTGGACCGTCGTCCAGACCGAAGTCGAGGCGCTCCAGCTCGAATACTCCTGGATCAAGGAGTTCGACCCGCGGTTCAACGTGAAATACCGGGACGACAAGTCCTACCCCTGGCTGTGTGTGACGCTGGCCGAGGAGTATCCGCGGGTGATGGTGGGTCGCGGTGCGAAGCGGAAAGGCAACCGCTACTTCGGCCCGTACTCGCATGCCTGGGCGATCCGGGAAACCGTCGACCTGCTGCTGCGGGTGTTCCCGATGAGGTCCTGTCGGCCGGGGGTGTTCAAGAACCACCGACAGATCGGTCGGCCGTGCCTGCTGGGTTATATCGGCAAGTGCTCGGCACCGTGCGTCGGCCGCGTCGACGCCGAGGAGCACCGCGAGATCGTCGACGAGTTCTGCCAGTTCATGGCCAGCGACGGCACGGCGTACGTCCGCGGGCTCGAAGCCGAAATGCGCCGGGCCAGCGACAACCTGGAGTTCGAGAAGGCCGCCCGGATTCGCGACGACGTCGGCGCCTTGAGAAAGGCGATGGCCAAGAACGCGGTCGTCTTCGCCGACGGCACCGACGCCGACGTGATCGCGCTGGCCGAGGACCCGCTCGAGGTCGCCATGCAGATCTTCCACGTTCGGGGTGGCCGGATCCGAGGTGAGCGCGGATGGGTGGCTGACCGGATGGACGACGGCAGCACCGACGCCCTGGTCGAGAGCTTCCTGGTTCAGTTGTACGACGAGGTCGATCCGGCCGATCCGGACCCGGTCGCGGTCCCCCGGGAGATCTTGGTCCCGGTGCTGCCTACCTCGCTGGAGTCGCTGACCGAGATGCTCAGCCAGCGTCGTGGGTCGACGGTGCGGATTCGGGTGCCGCAGCGGGGTGACAAGCGGATTCTGATGGAGACCGTCGGCCGGAACGCCAGCGAGGCTCTGGTTCGACACAAGACCAGCCGGGCTGGGGACCTGTCGACCCGCAATCGAGCCCTGGAGGAGATCCAGGGAGTCTTGGAGTTGCCCTCGGCGCCGCTGCGGATCGAGTGCTACGACATCTCCAACCTGCAGGGCACCGAGGTAGTCGCGTCGATGGTGGTCTTCGAGGACGGGCTGCCCCGTAAAAGCGAATATCGCCGATTCATCATCCGTTCGGTCGAGGGTCAGAATGACGTGGCCGCGATGCATGAGGTCATCACCCGCCGGTTCCGCCGCCTGCTCGACGATCAGCGGGCGACCCAGACGGCCACCGACGGCAGCGCCACCGACGGAGAGGGTCCGCTGCTGATCGACCCGACGACCGGCGCGCCACGCAGATTCGCGTACGCACCGTCGCTGGTCGTCGTCGACGGCGGCCAGCCTCAGGTCGCCGCCGCGGCCGCCGCGCTGCACGAGCTCGGTGTCCACGATGTCGCCCTCTGTGGGTTGGCCAAGCGGCTCGAGGAGGTCTGGCTGCCCGACAGCGACGTGCCAGTCATCCTGCCGAGGACCAGCGAAGGGCTCTACCTGCTACAGCGACTCCGGGACGAGGCGCACCGGTTCGCGATCGCCCACCATCGGTCCCGCCGCAGCAAGTCGATGGTCGAGTCGCTGCTCGACGAGGTCCCGGGTTTGGGTGAGGTCCGGCGCAAGACGTTGCTGGCTCACTTCGGCTCGCTGAAGAAGCTGCGGGCGGCGACTCAGGAGGAGATCGCGGCGGTGCCCGGATTCGGGCCCGTCCTCGCCTCCGCCATCACCGAACAGCTCGACAAGACACCGGCCCGGGAATCGGTCAACACCGCGACCGGTGAGGTGCTGACCACCTGACCTGGGGGACGGCCGGGATAATGGGCGGGTGAGTAGTGAGCCAGTCAGCCCACCCAGCGACGCCGAGGACGCCACCGAGGTGAGCGGGACCGACGAGCTGAGGCAGTCCAGCCCCCTCCCTGAACTGCGACTGGTGGTGGTGACGGGTATGTCCGGGGCCGGCCGGTCGACCGCGGCGAACGCCCTGGAGGACCTGGGTTGGTATGTCGTGGACAACCTGCCACCGACCGTGCTGCCGGAGGTGTGTACCCAGACGAGGGAAAACGGCATCCATCGGCTGGCAGTGGTGCTCGATGTGCGCACTCGCTCGTTCTTCGAGCAGCTGCCGAGCATGTTCGCCACGTTGACGGCGGCGGGCACGATGCCGGAGATCTTGTTCCTCGAGGCAACCGATGACCTCATCGTGCGGCGGCAGGAGTCTGTCCGCCGACCGCATCCACTGCAGGGAGACGGTCGCCTGCTCGACGGGATCACCCGCGAACGCCAGTCCCTGGCCACGCTGCGTGCTGCGGCGGACCTGGTCATCGACACCTCCTCGCTCAACGTCCACCAGTTGGCGGCACGGGTCGCGCACGCGTACGGGGACTCCGCCGACGACCAGCTTCGGGTGACGGTCGTCTCGTTCGGATTCAAGAACGGAATCCCGGTGGACGCCGACCTGGTGGTGGATGTGCGGTTCCTGCCTAATCCGCACTGGGGGCCAGAGCTGCGGCCCCAGACCGGGCTGAGCGAGCCGGTCCGCGACTACGTCCTCGGGC
>JAKDLH010000474.1 GCA_030452945.1 Microlunatus sp.
AAGGTCGACTCGGCCCGCTGGCGTCGACGGATGGACGCCATGATCATCTTCGGCTCGGTCGTCCCGGCGCTGCTGTGGGGCGTGGCGTTCACCAACATCGTCCGTGGCGTGCCGATCGACGCCTCGATGGAGTACGTCGGCGGCTTCTGGGGCCTGCTCAACCCGGTCGCGCTGCTGGGCGGCCTGGTCACCCTCACTCTCTTCGTCACGCACGGGGCGCTGTTCATCGGTCTCAAGACCGACGGGCAGCTGCGGTATGACGCCCGCGTCCTGGGCATCAGGGTGGGCGTGATCTCGGCCGTGCTCGCGGTGGTCTGGCTGGCCGTCATCCACCTGGAGAGGGGGGCCGTCGTCTCCTGGGCGCTGGCCGCGGTCGCCGTCGTCGCCCTGCTGCTGGCGCTGGGCAGCGCCCGCCAGGGTCGCGAGGGCTGGGCCTTCTCCGGCACCTTCGTGACGATCCTGCTCGCCGTCGGCTCGCTGTTCGTCGCGCTCTACCCCGACGTCATGCCGTCCACGCTGAACCCGGAATGGTCGCTCACGGTGGAGAACGCCGCCTCCAGCCAGAAGACGCTGGGCATCATGACCGTGGTCGCGCTGATCTTCACCCCGATCGTGCTGCTCTACCAGTCGTGGACCTACTGGGCCTTCCGCAGGCGGGTCAAGGGCCACCACATCCCGACCTCCGTGCACCACGCGGCCGTGACCGGCGAGACCACCGGCCTCGACGACCGGGCCGAGCCCGCCGGCAGCACCCCCTGACCGGACCTGTCGACCGTGCGTCCCTTCGACCCCGCCCTCCTGCGAGCCCTGCCCGCCACCCGCGGGCCGGTGGCGCTGCTCTCGCTGGTCGGTGTCGTCTCCGGCGCGGTGGCGATCGCCCAGGCGGTGGCGCTGGCCTGGGCCGTGCACCGGGTCGTCACCGGCGGCGACCTGACGGGACCGCTGACCTGGCTGGTGCTGCTCCTCGCCGCCCGCGGCGTCCTGGCCGGGCTCACCGAGCACGTCGCCCGCGTCGCCGGCCTGCGGGTCGCGGCCGTGCTGCGGCTGGCCGTGCTGCGGCGCTGGCTGCGTCGGCCGGAGGAGACCCGGCCGCCGGCGGAGGTCGGGGTCACCCGGGCGACCGAGGGGGTCTCGGCCGTCGAGCCGTATGTCGCCCGCTACCTGCCCGCCCTGGTCACCGGCGCGGTGGTGCCCGTGCTGGCGGTGCTCACCCTGGCCGTGATCGACGTGTGGAGCGCCCTCATCGTGGTGCTGACGGTCCCGCTGCTCCCGCTCTTCGCGGCGCTCATCGGCCAGCACACCCAGGACCAGACCGAGCGCCGGTGGGAAGCCATGGCGCTGCTCGCCGGCCACTTTCTCGACGTGGTCCGCGGCCTGCCGACGCTGGTCGGATACGGCCGCGCCTGGGCCCAGGTCGACGTCGTGCGCGAGGTCGGGGACCGGCACCGCAGGGCCACCGTCCAGACGCTGCGCACCGCCTTCCTGACGACCGCCGCGCTGGAGCTGCTGGCCACCATCTCCGTCGCGCTGGTCGCGGTCGCGGTCGGACTGCGGCTGGCCTTCGGGCAGCTGGACCTGCTCACCGGCTTCGCCGCGATCCTGCTGGCCCCGGAGGCCTACTGGCCGATCCGCCGGGTCGGCCAGGAGTTTCACAACGCC
>JAKDLH010000475.1 GCA_030452945.1 Microlunatus sp.
ACTGGTTGTAATGCTCATAGGACAAGAACTGCAGCCCCGGGAACGCCAACTCCGCGCGCATCCCCAACGCCAACAGTCCGGCGAACGAGAAGAAGCCCATCGACGTGACGAAGTACAAGTTACCGATCACCTTGTGATCAGTGGTCGTCATCCATCGCCACACCGCCTGGCCCTTCGTCGCACGTGATGGTGTCGCCACGACCGTGTCCCTGCTGCGTTCAAGAACAGCCATGATCACGTCCTCCCGTCAACGCGTAGCCGATTGCCAGAATCGCGAGGCCGCCCGAGGCCAGAGTTGGTCTCACGTTCGGCTCAGTTCTCACTCGGGTCCCGGGCCGGGAAACCAGCGACAAGGGCCGTGTCAGCGCCGACGCGACCCACCGCCGCCGCGCCGCCGGGGGAAGCCAGCGGAGCCGAACGCCCCGGCAGCGGATCGGTGAAGAACGTCGCGTTGTCGGCCAGGAACACTGACCACTCCTCCGGCACGTCATCCTCGTAGAAGATCGCCTCCACCGGGCAGACCGGCTCACAGGCACCACAGTCGATGCACTCGTCGGGTTGGATGTAGAGCGCTCGATCGCCCTCGTAAATGCAGTCGACCGGACACTCCTCGACGCACGCCCGGTCCACCACATCGATGCACGGCTCGGCGATCACGTAGGTCACCGCTCCTCCTCCCGCTGGGCCACTCAGGGACTCCCCCGCCTGTCCCCTCAATTTACAGGACGATGATAGTTTCTACTATGGCCTGCGGTGACCAAAGTGGCGGCCCGCCGCTTTTCACCCCATCGGCGAGGACGCCGGGTCTTCTCCGTCGGCTGGCCGGGGGATATCGGCGATACACAGCTCCGCTTCGACGAACGGACGCAATCGAGCCCGCTCTGCCGCTGGAACGTTCAACCTCGTCAGCGCCCCCCGGAGCAGACCTGCGTGCACGGCGCACACGACCTGGGGATAGGCGCGCGCCAGGTCCCGGAACGGACAGGCGTCGAGTTCGACGTGCCGGGCATGTTCGTCGTCGCACAGGTGCGGCCCGAAACCGATCCGGTCGAACAAGGCCTCGACCCGCCTGGTGCCGTCGTCCCACGACAGATTCGCCATTGGCAGCCGCATCGCAGCCCAGCGTCGACCCGCCTCCTCCGCTCGCTGACCACCACCATCGGCATCATCGGCGAGCGCACCGACCAGCACTTCGGCCAACTGTCGATAGCTTTGGGCGGGATCTGCTCCGCCGACAGCGCTGAAGAGCTGTCGCGGTCGACCTGCCCGACCGCCGCGCTCGACTGTGCGTTGCACCAGACCAGCCCGCTCCAGGACCTGCAGATGGAAGCGGGTCGTCGTCAGGTGGAGTCCGATCGCCTCAGCGAGAGAGGCGCCATCCATCGGCTCGTCCGCGGCCTGCACCAGGTCGAGCAAACGTCGCCGCGACGCGACGGCCAGCACCGCGTGGTGACCATCCGACGTCGCTTTCGACATCCTGAGATTCTAGGGCGATCATGGCGGCTTCAACACCGAACACCGCCGACCAAACAGGTCACCCCACCCGTTCTCCGCGGCCGGGCGGATCTCCGTTGGCCGGACCAGGTCGGCCGACAAGCCGAGATTCCATCGCGTTCGGCACGCCCAGGTCACCGGGCAACGTCAGCACCAGT
>JAKDLH010000131.1 GCA_030452945.1 Microlunatus sp.
GTGCGGATCGATCACCGTAGCGGTGACCAGAATCCCGAAGTTGACCAGGCCGGCGCCGGACGCTTCCTCGGCCGCCGTTGCGGCCGCAGCCCGAACCGATTGGGTCTCACGCGCAGCCGCCCGGCGCCGGTTGGTCGCCTGGAACTCTGCGGCCCTCTGGTCGGCCTCGACCAGAGCGGCGGCCCGGCCCGGGTCGATCGGCTGGTACAGCAGCGTGACCCGCTTGCGGGCGATGTCACGGTGCGGCGCCAGCAGCCGGGCGAGCACGCCGGCCTGCACAAGGCCACGTGGTGCTGACGTCATCGCCCACGTGCGCGACCAGCCGGAGTCATGCCGGTAGCCGCCCCAGGTGGTCTCCGCGGCTGTGGGGCCGACATCGGACCACGACAGCTCGATCGCGTCGCCGGCGGCATGGGCTTCGTCGATGAGGATCGCGGCCGCCGGGTCGTAGGCGACACGGGTCGCCTCGCATAGCTCCTCGGCGTCCATCAGCGACACCGCGCCCGCACCGGTCGCCTGGAGGTCCGCGGTCAGCCCCGGGAGTCGGGCTCCCAGCTCCCGAGCCATCTCGTCGGGGTCACGGCGCTTGCCCCCGCTGGCCTTCCCCGAGAACGTGAGGGCGATGTACGCCCTCACCACTGACGAGCCGGCCGGATAGCGGTCGACGACCTCGTGCAGCAACGCCTTGCTGTACTCGTTCGCATCGGGGTCGATGCTCAGCTCGACCTCGCGGCGCAGCCGTAGCCCGGTGTCTGGCGCGGTCTCGATCGTCACCGCGGCAGCCTCGATTCCCGGCTCGTCACCGAGGTTGCGCAGCCAGTGGCCCCAATCGGCCACCCACGTGTCGATCTGCTGCTCGTCGACCAGGGCCGCACCGTCCGGCTCGGCGCCGATCACGATCGAGTAGCTGATCGTCTGCGGGGTGTAGAGCATTGCGAACGGCCGGTCGTAGCCGTCGTGGTGCTGGGTCAGGCGGGTAGCGGCGATGATCCCGGGTAGTTGGTAGGTGCCCCAGACCGACCGACCGAGCGGGCCGGACCGGTACAGGTGCGACCCGGCAGTCTTGGTCGACCACCAGCCCAGCCGGGCGCCGAGCCGTTGGAACAGGTTGCGGTTGTGGACGTCGCGGATCGTCAACCCCAGCAGGAGCAGCCCGGCGACGCCGGCGAACACCAGCGCCTCGATCAGCCCGACGGACACGATCAGCACGACGGTCATCAACATGCCGAGGACCAGCGCCGCGGTGCCCGCAGTCCCCAGGCCGAGCAGGCCCGGCGAGGTTGGTCGTCGCCAGTTCCCGTAGGTGCGGGCCCTGACCCGCGGTGTCTCAGCTGTTGCCACTTGGCTCGCCTCCCTCTCCCGTCACGTCCTGCGCGGCCGCGCGGGCCGCGGCTGCGGCCGCCTGTCCGGCCTCTGACACCTTCGCGGCGCCCTCCGCGGCCGCCATCCCGATCGGTCCACCCGCGGCGCCCGCAGCCGCAGCGCCGCCAGCTGCACCGCCAGCTGCACCGGATGCTGCACCGGCGGCCCCGCCACCCTGGGCCGCCTGCGCGGCGGCTTGAGTGCCGCCCCCGGCGGCGGGCGACCCCGCCCCGTTCGCGCCGCTCGCCCCGTTCGACCCGCCACCGGGAACGCCCTGGCCACCCTGCGTGCCGTGGCCGTTGGTGCCGGACGGTCCGCCGGGCCCGGCCGCACCAGACGGTGCGCTCTGACCGTTCGAGCCGCCCGGCCCTTGGCCGTTCGTCCCTGATCCCGCAGTCTGCGATGAGCCCGAGGGCTGTGAGGAGGTCGTGCTGTTCGCAGCGCTCGACCCGTGGCCACCGATGAGCTGGCCCACCTGCGCGGCGCCGGTCGGTAGCGCCGCCATCGCGCCGGCTGCGATCGCGCCGCCGGCGGCGCCGCTGGCCACGGAGCTAACCAGCGGGGTCACGAACCGCATCAGCGCCGGCAACGCGACAACGGCCATCACCATCAGCATCAGACCCGTGAGGATCGACACCAGTGCATCGTCGTTCTTGAAGATATCGCTCCCGACGAGCTGGAACGCCGCCGCGTAGACGATCGCCGCGGCCGGTTTGTAGAGCAGGAACGCCACCAGCCAGGCGATGCAGCGGCGGAACCAGTTCTTGCCCGTCTCAGTGTTGGTCGCGGCTGCCGAGATCGGCAGCACGCCAGCCAAGATCACCAGCGCCCCGCCGCGCAGCACCATCAACACGATCTGCACGAACGCGGCCAAGCTCGCGATGATCCCGAGGATGATCACCAACATGGCGCCCAGCGACCCGCCGGTCGCCGGATTGGCACCGAGGGCAAGCAGGGTCGTGATGTTCTTCCCGAAACACGCTTTGTCGCTGTCCACGTCACACTTGAGCGACTGCTGGAGGAACCACACCGAGAAGGTGTCCGACGCAGTGATGAACAGTTGCGTGAACGTTACTCCCGCGCCAGCCACCACCAGCAACGTGAACAGGCTCTTGATCACGTCGAAGCCAGGATCGGCGCGGTTCTCCCACACCATCGGAATGCCGCCGATGATCACCGACAGCACCGCGAGGGCACCCATGTACCACCAGAGCCCGCTCTGGATGAACAAGGTTGCGCCACCAGCGCCCCGCCGGTCCTGCCGGCAACAATCCGCCGACCAGGGACCCGGCACTCGCGATGAGGACCACACCGCCCGCGACCAGGCCGAGCCGGCCGACGTTCAGAGCGCCCTCCCCACGGCGCAAACTCGCCGCGATCCGCGTGCCCAGCACGACCACCGCGATCGCCGCGACCGCGAGGCCGATCCACGTCACATAGCCCAGCGCAGTCACGAGGCCGCTCGTGCCGGGCGGCGTCGTGCCCGCAGGGATCGAGGACCCGCCCGAACCGTCCGTCAGGTTCGGAGTCCCGATGTACAGCCAAACCGTCCCCAAGGAGCTGACCGCTGTGCCGACCATCTCCATGACCGCGTTCGCGAAGTTTTGGATCGCATCGCCCACCGCTGCCGAGGCGAGATCACCGAACTTGCAGCCGAAGTCCAACGCCTTGCACTCGTCTTCGTTCATCGGGGAATCACTCCCCCCATGGCACGTAGCCGGTGAGGTCAGGGATCGTTGAGATGTCCAGGGGGTGCTCGACATCAGCACTGATCTTCCAGTCGCCGTTCTGCCACACCAGTTCGTAAACTCCGGAGACAGTGAGGGTCTGATTCTGCGACGAGCCCTGCACGCCTAGATCAACCCGTGCGGTCGCTCCGTCATAACTCAGCACGCGGAACCCGGCGACTTTGAGGCGGCTCCCCTCAGCTCCAGTCGCGGCACCAATCTCGTCTGCGAGCTGGTCTCGATAGCGGCCCGTACCGAGCACATACTCGGCCCACGACTCGCCCATCTGCGGGTCGGAGCCCTGAGCCAAGGCGTTCGCGGCCATGACCACTGCGCCCGCTGCTGAGTGCTGGAAGCAATACCTGTAGCCCTCTGTAGCCGTCTTGCCGGCCCCGAACTCTGGCGATTTCGGGTAGGCGATCGTGCCCTGGTAGTCCCACGTCACGGCGGGCGGCGATGTCAGCGGCCCCGTCTCTGTGCCCGCTGGTAAGCCACACACGCTGGCGTCGGGGCCTGCCGACGTGCTCGACGCCGAAGCCGCCGGGCTCGTCGAGGCCGGCGGCGGGGTCGTCGACGAGTTGTCGCCCGCGACTCGCACGGCCACGACCACGCCCAGCACGACGATGACCACGACGAGGACGGCTGAGATCAGGAAGCCTGGTCGGGTGAACGGGCTGCCGGTCGCGATCTGGTCGTCGGTCGTGTTCCCCTGTTCGTTAGCCACGGGGGCTCCTCTCAGAGGGTCGGGTCAGCCGCCCATGAGGGCGCTGACCATGCCGATTCCGCCGGAGATGACAATCACGCCGGCGAACGGCCAGATCAGGTTGGTGAGCGCCTGGCCCTGGTCGCCACGGCGCATCGCCACGGCGACCAGGATGCCGCCGACAACGATCGCGCCGGCGGCCACGGCGAATCCGATCCATTTGATCCACGAGAGGAGCGTGGTCACGCCTTTGGTGCCGGGCGGCTGTACCGGGTCGGGGTTCGGGATCTGCATCGGGATCACGCCCAGTAGGTGGTTGGCCGTGTAGATGAACTCAGGCAGCGCCATCGTTCTGGTCCTTTCGGTTGGTGGCGCCGGAGGGTGCGCCGGTTCGGAGGAGGGTGCGGAGGTCGTCAACCAGGCGACGAACGTCTCGCGGGGCCGCGTCGAGGAGTAGGTCGTCCCCGAGTCGCCACGATTCGACCCACGGCACGTGCCAGGTGCGCGGGTATCCGCCACTGACGACCTTCATGAGGTCTCGCAACGGCTTGGGTAGCCGGCCCGGTGCGTCAGCGACGAGCACCAAGCCGAGCAGCTCGACGTCCTGCACGAGACCCGACGCCCACTGCTTCGCTGCCGCCTTCGCAGCCAGCAGCCCCCGAGCGCTGGTGCGAGCGACGATCACCACCCGGGCAGGGTGCTTGTCTGGGGGCGAGGGCCATGAGTGCGACCCTGCGGTCCAGCCGTCGTCGAGTTCTGCAAGGGTCGACTCGGCGGCGCCGCCGTGAGCACCAACGAGCCACAGGGCGGCTGACCGATCCACGCGACGGACGGGCAGCTGGTCGACCAGATCGGGCGCAGGAATCCCGCGCTGAGGCGCTGTCGGGCCTGTCGTCGCAACCGAAGCCGATATGTGCCGACCTGACTCTGCAGGCGGCAAAGCCGTTGGCTGAGGTAGCCAAGGGTTGGCTGCATCTGTCACGTTGAGCGCCTTCACTCGATAATGGCCAACGCGGTTAATCGCGTTGGCCGAATATAACTCACTGGGCTACAGGAGGCAACATCCGTGTGTAAGAGGCCACTTCTGTCTATATATGGCCACACCCGATCATATCGGGTTACACTCGCAGCATGCGTCAGCGTTGGTGGTGGGCTCCGCCCGTGACCGACCATGGCCTAGATCACCTTTTCGGTGACCTGCAAACGATTCTTACGCCCGAAGAGGTCGCTGACCTACTTCGCATGAACAAAGCAGCGATCTACCGGTGGCTCAACGAGGGCTATCTGCCAGGACACAAGATCGGCAACAACTGGCGCATCCTCCGCGACGACCTTCACGAGTGGATGCGGCAAGGGTCGAATATCGGGCGCCGACCGGCGCCAGACAACGCCGACGACACCGCAGGGTCAGAGGCCGAGGGACAGGAGACGTCGGACCCATGATCAACGCAGGTCTGGTCGGCGCCGCGGGGGCGGCACACACCATTACGCGCACGCGTGAACGTGGCTGCCCTCAGCGCTTCTGCACTGAGCGCCCGACCAGGCCTGCACCCCCAGCGTCCGGTCCCTGGGGCCGGATCGCGCAATAGCCATGAAGCAGCGCCCCGGTCTCACGATCGGTCTCGCGCTCGCGCTGCCAGTCCTGCTGATCTTCTCTCTGCTGGTCTTCGTCGTCCTCACCCAGCCCGACGACGACTGCCTCCCCGGCGACCTCGGCGGCGTCGACATTCCGGCCGAACCCGTCGCGATCACTTCCCGCGCACCGTTCGTTGCGCGAGTGGCTACATGGAACACCCTGCACACCAACTCGACTGGTCGCATTACCGAAGGTGTGACCACGATCGCCCGGAGTGCCGACGTCATCGGCGTCCAGGAGTTCAACCCCGCCAGCCGGCGAGCGACCGTGGCCAGGGCGATGGCCAAGCGCGGCTGGGGAATGACTAGCGGTAACCACTCGGTGCCGATCTTCTACAACGCGAGCAAGTACAAGCTGCTGGCGCAGGACTCGGTCAAGGTCCTCGACGTTGTCCGGATCGAGGGGGGCACCGCTGGTACCAGCATCGGACCGAAGTCGCTGCAGTGGGTCCAGTTGCAGGACCGCTCGACCGGCGGGGTGTTCTTCGTCGTGAACCACCACATCGTTCCCGACATCGACCGCAAGGGGCATCCCCGCAAGGCGCCGAAGCGGCAGGAGGTCCGCACGACTCAGCGCTCAGCCGCGCTCAGCGTGATCAGCAAGCTCCGGCAATACGGGCCGGTTGCCCTCACCGAGGACTCCAACGTCGACAACCGCAACGATCAGCGCGTCCAGGACCCCCGGTTCGACTACATGCAAATGAAGCAGGCCCGGATGGCGTCGAACTGGACCGCGCTCGGGATGCCGTCCTACGGCAGCCAGACCAGCGGCCGCCGGCTCATCGACAAGGTCTCTTTGACAATGGAGAACGGCCGTTTCCTTGCGCAGAAGCGGCTGCCGTCGTTCGGCTCCGACCACCACGCCGTTGTCGCAGCGATCGCCAGCCGCACCACAGGTGCTGCTGCCCCCGTCACCGCAACTCCCCTGGCGTCCAGCACCGATACGCTGCCCGCGGCCTTGACGGTCCCGGGCTGGAAGCTGGACAAAGAGCAGATCCAGATCGCGGCCGCCGCGATCGAAGTCGGCAAGCAACTGGGCATCCCCGAGCGGGGATGGATCGTCGCCATCGCGTCGGGGATGCAGGAGTCCGGGCTGCGGAACCTTGCCGGTGGAGACCGTGACTCGGTCGGTTGGCAGCAGCAGCGGCCCTCGGCCGGATGGGGCACCGTCGCACAGATCCGTGACGTGCGGCTGGCCACCAGAGCCTTCTACGGCCTCGCTGATCACACGAACAACCCCGGCCTGGTCGATATCAAGGGCTGGGAGCAGATGAGCATCGCTCAGGCCGCTCAGGCCGTCCAGGTCAGCGCTTTTCCTTCCGCCTACGCCAAGCACGAGGCCGCGGCCCGAGCCATCGTCGCCCAGCTGCAAAGCGTGGTCGGGGCTGGTTCGGGGATCGACACCTCGGACAGCTGCGTCGACGAGGACGGCGGCGGGATCAGTGGTGACTGCCCCGCTACCGGACTTGGCGCCGAAGCTGGCTTGAAGCCGGACGCGCTCCTGGCGCTGCGCTGCGTCAAACACCAATTCCCCGACATCACCGACATCGGTGGCGTCCGGGCCGATCCGATGCCCGACCACCCGTCCGGGCTCGCGGTCGACTTCATGATCCCGAACTACCAGACGGCCGCCGGCAAAGCGTTCGGCTGGAAGGTCGCCCACTGGCTACAGGCCAACCAGCGCCAGCTCGGCGTGAAGTACGTGATCTTCGACAACAAGATTTGGAACGTCGAGCGAGACGACGACGGTTGGCGCGTCTACCGCGCCAACGGCCAGGGCGACGACTCATCGCTGCACTACAACCACGTACACGTCACCGTGTTCGGGAACGCAGCGAAGCCCGATGGTCCCGCCGATCCCGTTGCCGGCGCCTGGCACACGCCTGTCGGCCAGCCGTCCAGCGTCGGCTGCGGCTTCGGCTGCTACTCCGGCCACACCGGTCAGGACTACCCCGCACCGCCCGGCACAGAGGTCTACGCCGTCAACGCGGGCACCGTGACCCGATCAGAGTCCATCACCACCAGCGGCAACTGCGCCGCCCTACCGATCTGCGGCGGCACCCGCATCAGCTACGGCAACCTCATCGTCGTCAAACTCGCCGGCGGCGGCGAAGTCACCGCCTGGTACGCCCACTTGACCGAGCGCCGCGTCAGGGTCGGTGACACCGTCCAGCCCGGCCAGGTGATCGGGACAGTCGGCTACCAAGGCAACGTCCGCCCGGCCGGCCCTCGCGGCTCTCATCTCCACTTCGAGACCCGCCGAGGCGGCACCCCCATCAACCCGCTCCCCTACCTCCGCACGAAGGGCATCCAGTCATGACCACCCGCATGCTCGCCGTTATCGCCGCGATGGCCGCGGTCATCGTGGCGCTCGTCATCGCCTTGATCTGGACCCTCATCCGCATCCCCAGCCCCACCACCACGCCCAGCGCCCCGCCGACGATGCCAGCGCCGACTGCATCCACTCCGAGCTACAACCCCAGCGCCGGGGATGCCGGCGACGACGAAGACCACGAGAGCGGCCCCGCTGAGGTCCAAGAAGCCGCCTGGGGGCCTGTGGCAGACAGCTTCGCCACCAACTTCACCAACACCACCGGCGGGGTGAAGAAGTGGCGTCAGCGCCTCATTGGCGACCCGGCCAAACCCGACGTCACAACTGAGGTGGCCGCGCAACTAGAAACCGTCGACATCCGCAACGTCCCCGATGGTCACTACGAGAGCCGAGAAACCGTCAAGAGCAGCGACTACGACCTCGCCGTCAAAGTCGACTACCGCGAGGGCTGGGCCATGGTCCTGTACCTGATCACGGACGGCACCAACTGGCAGATCTACGCCTACGACAAGTGGGAACAGTGATTAGCGAGCCGAGCCGTATTGCATCAGACACAACCTCCAGGAGTTCACCATGACCGACATTTCAACCATCCCGACCTGGCCATCGATCCAGGCGCTCACCCGGCCTGACGGCACCGGTGAGCTGACCATCAACGGCACCAGCTACCCGATCCAGGCCGCCAGCGTCCACGAGGCGCGGAACGAGATCATTCGCCGGGTCACCGAGACCGCTAGGAAGATCAACCGCCCCGTCCGAGTCGCCACCACTGGCCCGGACGGCGACTGGCCCCTGGTCGTGCACCCTGACGGCACCATCGAGACCTATGCCGACCAGCCCGGCGC
>JAKDLH010000132.1 GCA_030452945.1 Microlunatus sp.
CGCTCTGGTTGGCCCCGGCCTCCGGGTCCTGGATCAGACCGGCCGAGACGGCCAGGTCACGCCGGTGGCGCGCTCGGCCGAACGGCATGGCCTGGCCGTCGGCGACCGCTCCTCCCCACCACAATTCACCGGGGTGCAGATCCAACTGTTGAGTTGTGGCGAGCGTCACGGCTGAATCCTGTCCCATCCCACCGTCCTCACCGTCCAGGAGCCCGTGTATCACCTGAAAGAACCGTGAAAGTTTATCAGTGAAACTATTGCCAAGGCCAGGAGCGTTCTGCTTTGCTGACCTGACAGGCGTTCCCTGTGATGTGAACTCCCCGCTCCGACTAGGCGTTGAGGTCAGCCGATGACAAACTCGATCGTACGGCGTCTCATCGGTCTGCTTGCCGCCGTCTTCTTGAGCTTCAGCCTGATTGCGGTCGCGTCTTCGACGCCCGCCTGGGCGGCCAACAACAACGAGACCGCCTACCGATACTTCGTGAAGAAGGGTCTGAAGGGATACCAGTCCGCCGGCATCGTCGGCAACTTCATCCAGGAGTCGGGGAGTCCGATCAACCCACGGGCCAACCAGCCCAATGGTCCCGGTCGAGGCATCGCTCAGTGGAGCGAAGGCGCCCGCTGGGATCAATTGGTGGCCTGGGCCCGCAAACAAGGGCGTAACCCCAACACGCTCGGCGTCCAACTCGACTACACCTGGCGGGAGCTGACCACGGTGCCCGCGTACGGCTTGGCCAGCCTGCGATCCTCCGGCAACGTCACCCAGGCCACGCAGGTGTTCATGGCCAAGTTCGAGCGCTGTGGCAGGTGCGAGTCCGCCGCCCGGGTGCGATACGCGCAACAAGTCCTGCGCCGCTACGGCGGCGGGCCTATCAGCCCGGCCCCAGAAACGGCCCTTCCAACGCTGCGCAAAGGCAGCAAGGGCAGCGCAGTCACCACCGCCCAATACCTGCTGCGGTCCCGGGGGCACCGCATCGCCGCGGACGGGGTATTCGGCACCAAGACCCACCACGCGGTCGTAGCGTTCCAGCGATCGCGCAAGCTCAACCCAGACGGGATCATCGGGTCCAAGACCTGGAGCGCGCTGCTACCCACCCTCTCCCGCGGCGACAAGGGAGAGGCGGTGAAGGGCCTGCAAAAGGAGCTCAACGCCTCAGGCTCCAAGCTCAAGGTGGACGGTGTCTTCGGCGCTGCGACCAACGCCGCCGTCCGCTCCTATCAAGGCCGAGTCAAGCTTGCGCGGGACGGAATCGTCGGGCGCAACACCTGGGGAAGCCTGATCGACTGACCGGCCCAGACGCCGCCGAGAAAACGAGGATCGAGCATGAACATCATGAAGACATCCCTGCGCACCCTGAGCGTGGCCATCCTCAGCCTCGGACTGGTGCTCGGCGGGGGCGGCCTCGCCCATGCCTACCCGCGCAGCGCTTATCCCGGCCCGGTGATGAAGTACGTGGCCCATCCGCCTGGCTTCCCCGACTCTCGTGACGTGATCAAGCGCGGCAGTTCCTTGACCTGCAAGGTCCCGCTGGGTACGGCCACCCAGGGTGACGTCAGCGTCCGGGTCCGCAAAGATCTGGTGCCTTTGGTCCGGGAACTGATGCGCCAAACCGAGGCCAAGTACCGCTACAACCTCCGGCCCGGCGACACCGGCGGATACAACTGCCGCTTCATCGCGGGTACGACCACGCCGTCCAACCACGCCTACGGGCGAGCCATCGACATCAATTGGAAGTCCAACCCCCGGTCCTCGAAGTTCACTTCCAACCTGCCGCCCAAGGTGGTCAGCCTGTGGATCCGGCACGGCTTCTACTGGGGTGGCCATTACCGCACCACCCCGGACACCATGCACTTCGAGTACGTAGGGGCCCGGGGCAACATCGACAAGTACTACCGGGCGGCGGTGAAAGAACGCGGCGGCAGTACGCCACCGCCGTCTCCGACCTGCCCGTCGGCCACTCTGCGCTCCTACCCGACCGTGAAGCAGGGCAGTTCGGGCACCGCGGTCAAGGTGGTGCAATGCAAGCTGAGGACCAGTGGGGCGTCGCTGCGCGCGGACGGGGTGTTCGGCCCGGCCACCAAGTCGGCGGTCGTGAAGTTCCAAAAGTCGCGCGGTCTTGGCGTCGACGGCATCGTCGGTCCACGGACCTGGACCGCGCTCCTGGCCCAGGGATCGTCCCCCACCCTGCGCCAGGGCTCGAAGGGCAAAGACGTGACCCGGCTGCAGCAGGCGCTGCGGGCCAGCGGGCAGAAGCTCGCCGTCGACGGCATCTTCGGCAGCGGGACCCGCAACGCGGTGCGGGCCTACCAGAAGCGCACCAAACGGGCGGTGGACGGCATCGTGGGGCCCAAGACCTGGGCGGCGCTCAAGGCCGGCAGGTAAGCACTCACGGCCGGCCGGTGAGCACCGGCCGGCTGGCCCGGCCCCGTCTCGCCGAGTCCACTTCGGTCAGCTGACGTCGTCGTCGACCCAGTCGAGGGTGCGCTCGACCGCCTTCTTCCAGTTGCGGTAGAGCCGTGCCACCTCCTCAGAGGGCAGGCTGGGGTGCCAGCGCGAACCTTCGGTCCAATTGTCAATGACGTCCTGCTCGCCGGACCAGAACCCGACCGCGATCCCGGCCGCATAGGCCGCGCCGAGAGCGGTGGTCTCGGTCACCTGTGGGGTGACGACGTCGACTCCCAGCAGATCTGCCTGGAACTGCATCAAGAGCTCGTTGCCAACCATGCCGCCGTCCACTTTGAGTTCCTTCAGTGGGGTCTCGCAGTCGGCGTTCATGGCCTCGACCACGTCCCGAGCCTGATAGGCGACCGCCTCCAGCACCGCCCGGCACAGGTGGTGCTTGTTGACGAAGCGGGTCAGGCCGACCAACGCACCGCGGGCATCTGAGCGCCAGTAGGGAGCGAACAACCCGGAGAACGCGGGCACGATGTAGGCCCCGCCGTTGTCGTCCACCTCGCGCGCGAGACCCTCGATCTCACTGGCGTCGCTGATCAGACCGAGATTGTCCCGGATCCACTGCACCAGGGAACCGCTCACCGCGATCGACCCTTCCAGGGCGTAGACGGGGGCCGCGTCGCCGATCTTGTAGCAGACCGTGGTCAGCAGGCCTTGCTCGCTGCGTACCGGCTCGGTGCCGGTGTTCATCAGCAGGAAGCTGCCCGTGCCGTAGGTGTTCTTCGCCATCCCCGGCTCGAAGCAAGCCTGGCCGAAGGTGGCGGCTTGTTGATCACCGAGGATCCCGGCAACGGGGATCCCGGCCAGGAACTCCTGGGGACGACACTTGCCGTACACCTCGGAGGAGGATCGGATCTCGGGCAGCATGGACATCGGGATGCCCATGTCGGCACAGATGTCGGCGTTCCAGTCCAACGTGTCGATGTTCATCAGCATGGTTCGGGACGCGTTGGTGACGTCGGTGACGTGCACGCCACCGTCGGTGCCACCGGTCATGTTCCACAGCACCCAACAGTCGGTGGTACCCATCAACAGGTCGCCGGCCTCGGCCCGCTCTGCGGTGCCCTCGACGTTGTCGAGGATCCACTTGACCTTCGGACCGGCGAAGTAGGTGGCCAGCGGCAGGCCGACGATCTCCTTGTAGCGGTCCGGACCCTCCGACCCCCCCAGCTCCTCGCAGATCTGCTTGGTCCGGGTGTCCTGCCACACGATGGCGTTGTAGACGGGTTTGCCGGTGTGACGATCCCAGACGACCGCGGTCTCACGCTGGTTGGTGATGCCGATGGCCACCAGGTCTTGGGCGGAGAGCTGGTCGGTGGAGGAAAGGCTGAGTCCCACCACCTCGCGCACGTTGGTCCAGATCTCCATCGGGTCGTGTTCGACCCACCCGGCTCGGGGGAGGATCTGCTCGTGTTCCATCTGGGCGGTCGAGACGATCTGGCCACCATGGTCGAAGATCATCGCCCGACTGCTGGTCGTGCCCTGATCGATCGCCATGACATAGGTGATACTCATCGTTGAGTCCTTTCTGACTGCGATGGTTGACGGAAGGTTCCGGTGGGTTGAGCGGTTTGAGTGGGCTGGCTGGGAGCCGCGGAGATCCCAGGGGCATCAAGCGGTGTAGACGGTGGCGCCGAGGCCGGCGAGGACCGCGCCAGCCAGCGGCCCGACGACCGGCACCCACGAGTACGCCCAGTCGCTGGGACCCTTGCCCTTGATCGGCAGCAGGGCGTGCGCGATCCGCGGCCCGAGGTCGCGCGCTGGGTTGATCGCGTAGCCGGTAGGCCCGCCCAGGGAGATGCCGATCGCGATCACCAGCAGGGCGACCGCGAGCGGACCGAGCCCGGACGGGGTCTTGGCAAAGACCAGGATCACGAACACGAGGACGAAGGTGGCGATCACCTCGGTGAGGAAGTTATGGGCGTAGGAGCGGATCTCCGGCGCGGTGGAGAAGACCGCCAGCTTGGTGGCGGCCGGCGCCTCGGAATCGAAGTGCTGTCGGTAGGCGAGCCACATCAGTACGGCTCCCAGAAAGGCGCCCAACATCTCTGCTCCGAAGTAGGTGAAGGTGCTGGCCAGGCTGACCGGCACCCCGGGGGCGTACTCCGAGGCCCCGCTGACCAAGATGCCGACCGTCACCGCGGGGTTGATGTGGGCGCCGGACTTGAAGGCGACGTAGACACCGGCAAAGACGCCGAGACCCCAGCCCCAACCGATCATCAAGAAGTTCGCGTTGCCTCCCTTGACCTTAGGGAGGACGGCGTTGGCGACGACGCCGCAGCCGAGCAGCATCAGCATCGCGGTTCCGGCGACCTCCGATACGAAGACTTGACCGAGGGTAGCGGTGTCGGCGGACAGCAGTGTCAAGGACATGGTGATGACTCCTCGCAGCGTCCGCTGCGGCGGACGCCGGTGGTTATGGGTGGGAAAGCCGGGTGACCGAGGTCAGGCCAGCGTGGTGACCTCAGCTCCGTCGAGCTCGGACAAGATGTCGCCGTGGCGCTGTCGAGCCTGTTGGGCGAGGGCGTCGTCGGGGGAGGCGGCTGCGGCGTCCTCGGCCGCGCACCGCTGGCGGTAGGCGTCGATTTCCAGCAAGCGCCGGGAGTCGTCCCAGCCGAGCTCGCCAGCCATCAGCTCGGCGATCTCCTCGACGGCGGCCAGGCCGTGGTGGCGCACCTCATAGGTGAGCCGGGTGCGGATGATCATCATGTCCTCCAGGTGGAGGGCCCCCTCGTGGGTGACGCCGTAGACGATCTCGGCCCGCAGGTAGGCCTCGACCCCAGCGAGCGGACGGCCGAGATCGGGGCGGGTATCGACCATCTCCAGCAGCTCAGCCAACGACGAGCCGTACCGGTGGAGCAGGTGGGCGACCATCGCGTCCGTCCATCCGTAGGTGCGCGCGATCCGGTCGGCCTGCCTGGAGTACGCGTGGAAGCCGACCGCGCCGACCAGCGGCGTCGTCGAGGTCTCCGACGGCACCTCCTTGGCCCGCTGTTTGCCCAGGGCGAAGTCCACCGCGTCCTCGGCCATCACCCGGTAGGTGGTCAGCTTTCCGCCGGCGATGGAGATCAAGCCGGGTACGACCTCGGCGACCGTGTGCTCGCGAGACACCTTGGTCGAGCCGCTGTCGGCGCCCTTGGTGCCGGGCTGCAGCAGCGGGCGCAGTCCCGCCCAGGTGCCGATCACGTCGTCCCGGGTGAGTGGACGGGCCAAGATGGCGTTCGCGTGGTCCAGCACATAGTCGATGTCGGTGGCCGTGGCCACCGGGTGGGTCAGATCGGCGTGATAGCCGGTGTCGGTGGTGCCGATCACCCAGTAGCGCGACCACGGGATGATGAACAGCACCGACTTCTCGGTCTGCAGGATGATTCCGGAGTCGCCGTCGATCCGTTTCCGGTCGACGACGATGTGAATCCCCTTAGAGGCCAGCACCTGCAGGCCCGCGTCACTTCCGGCCAGCTGCTGGGTGTCCTCGGTCCACACCCCAGCGGCGCTGATCACCGTGCCGGCCCGCACCGTGTGCTCGGTGCCCGTCTCCAGGTCGCGGATCCGGGCGCCGTTCACCCGACCGTTGCCCTCGCGGGTGATCTCGACGACCTCGGTCCGGCTGGCGGCTAGGGCGCCGAACTGGGCCGCGGTGCGAATCAACCCGAGCACCAACCGGGCGTCGTCCACCTGCCCGTCGTAGTAGCGGATGGCTCCACGGCAGACATCCGGTCTGATGTCGGGAAAGATCTCACGGACACCCTTCGCGGACACGTGCCGGTGGGTCGGGACGGCCCGGTTCCTGGTCCCGATGGTGGCCAAGGCGTCGTAGAGCGCGATTCCCGCACCGACGTACGGTCGCTGGTACCACGCGTGCAGCGGGTAGAGGAACGGGACCGGGCGCACCAGGTGCGGAGCGATCCGGTCGATGAGCAGTCCCCGTTCGGCCAGTGCTTCGGTGACGAGCTTGAAGTCCAGCATCTGCAGGTAGCGCAGCCCGCCGTGCACCAGCTTGCTGGATCGACTCGAGGTGCCGGACGCCCAGTCCTGAGCGTCGACCACGCCGACGCGGAGTCCGCGCGTCGCGGCGTCCAGGGCGATACCTGCCCCGGTCACCCCTCCGCCGATGACCAAGATATCGAGACCGGCCCCGTCGCTCATCGCTTCGATGGCGGTGCTGCGGCCTTTTGCCGTGAGGGCTGTCATGAATGCTCCCTGTCCTTGCTGGTGGTTTGGGTCCTGCCGGTACGGAAGCCGGCTTGGTGGCGCTGAGCAGTAGTCTGTCGGATTGCTGAACGGAGGTGCAATAGGATGAACAGATGTGCAGGCCGAATCGTCCGACCAGCACGAATGGAGGACGACAATGCCGGATGGTGCGTGGGATGACGTTGAGCTGCAGCGGGTCGCCACGCTGTACTACGTCAACGAGGAGACGATGGACGCGATCGCCCTGCGCACCGGGGTGTCCCGGTCCACCGTCTCGCGTCAGCTCAAAGCCGCTCGTCAGCGCGGGATCGTACGGATCCAGGTCGCCAGTGACGGTCCTGACAGCGGCATCGGTGGCCAGTTGTCCGACCGTTTCGGCGTCTCGGTGCACGTCGTTCCGGTACGGGAGTCGGCGTCGGAGTCGCAGCGGCTGGGCCAGGTGGCTCGCGTGGCGGGTCGAATGCTCAGCGAGTGGATCGGCAACGATCAGATCCTCGGGCTGGCGTGGGGAACCACGGTGTCGACGGTGATGGACCATCTCCTCCCCAAGCCGACCCGCGGCGCCACCGTCGTCCAGCTCAACGGAGCCCTGCACGCCACAAGCTCGGAGGTTCTCTACCTCACCGATCTGCTCGGCCGGGCGTGCAACGCCTTCGAGGCCCGGCCGGTGTTCTTCCCGGTGCCGGCCTTCTTCGATGATCCGGCCACCAAGGCGGCGTTGTGGCGGGAGCGTTCAATCGCCCGCGTGGTGGAGCTGCAACGATCGTGCGACATCGCGGTCTTCGGGGTCGGCTCCTGGACCGGGATAGTGACCTCCCTGGTCTACACCGGCGGCTACCTCAGCGACGCCGACATGGCCGGCCTGCAGTCTGCCGGCGCCGTGGGTGACGTGTGCACGACCTTCTACCGGATCGATGGCAGCTCGACCGATCTGGCGATCAACGCGCGGGGCAGCGGGCCGCCGCTGGCCCAGCTCGCGGCTGTGCCTCGCCGGCTCTGTGTGGTGGCGGGGGCCGGCCGGGTGCCGGGTACGCTCGGCGCCCTGCGGGCCGGCGTGGTCGGCGATCTGGTGATCGATGAGCAGACCGCGACCGTTCTGCTCGACGCCGGCTCCCGTCGCGTACGTCGACTGCCGCCAGGCCACAGGCAGCACCGAGGCCGCTGACGGACCAGTCATCGCATCAGCGAGCCGGGACCGCCGCCCCTCGTGGCGCAGCCCACTGCTGGCGCATCGAGCGTCGGCCGCGGGACAAATAGCGACCCTGGACAATAAGGCCGACGATCACCAGGACGGCATAGAGGGCATACCACCACCAGTTGTTGTCCATCCCCGTCAGCACCGTGTCACTACTGAGCCGGCCAATGGAGGTCGTGCCGGCCAGCACCATCGCGCCGGAGACGACCACGCTGGCTCCGGCCAGAACAGTCAGGATGATCAACAGAATCGCCGGGAGGTCGGTAGCGATCGCCACGACGGCTAGCACCACCGCGGCGGCGACCCCGACCAGCACGGTCAGCAGCCCGGAGTCGACCTGCAGGGCGGCCATGATCGAGGTGCCGATGGTGAAGCCGATCGCGGCCATCCCGAGCACGACCGCGACCTGATAGGAGACGTAGGCCAAGATCCCGAAGATCACTGCGCCGACCACGCCGACCAGCCAGGACAGCGCCAGCTGCAGGAAGCCGCTGTCGGTCACCCCGGCGACCAGCCCCGCTCCCAGTAGGAAGCCGACAAAGGCCCCGAACAGACTGATGATCAGTCGTAGTGCCGCGTAGCCCCGGAAGCACAGCAGGGCCCCGATGAGTACGGCGATGATTCCTACCGCGATGTCGTCCATGTCGTCCTCCCCTTCCCCCGACCAACGAGCCCGCCGGTCGCTCGGTTCCATCCTGCTCGGCTCGTCCATTCGACTCCACCATCACGGGCACCTGAGA
>JAKDLH010000133.1 GCA_030452945.1 Microlunatus sp.
CGGGCTGCGGCGGCGGGGGGTGGCGCCGCGGCGGTGGCCGAGGTCGCGCGCCGCCTGGCGGCACGGTCAGTGATCTACTTCTGCGTGGAGAATGTGGAGTTTCTGCGCCGCGGTGGGCGGATCGGCACGGCGCAGGCGCTGCTCGGGTCGGCGCTCGCGGTCAAGCCGCTGCTGACCGTCGCCGAGGGCCAGATCAGGGCGTACGAGCGGGTCCGGACCATGACCAAGGCGATGGCGCGGCTAGAGGACCTGGCCGTGACCGCGCTCGGTGCGGCGGCCGGGATGGGGTCGGGGGTGGACGTGGCCGTCCTGCACTTGGATAACCGCTCTGAGGCCGATCGGTTGGCAGCCTCATTGATCGGGCGGGTACCAGGAACGAGCTCGGTGACGGTCACCGAGTTGAGCGCTGTGCTCGGGGTGCACACCGGACCCGGCACGGTCGGCGTGGTGGTTGCCCGCCGAGACTGAGTCCGCCCTGACCGAGCGTTCACCTGCTCCAGTGTGGGCCAGCGGCTGGGGTTGTCCCCAACCTGATCGCGACGTCGAGCGCTATCCACAGGATGGCGAACGACCCGGTCGATTCGGTGGCAACCTCCTTAGGTTCTGGGCATGTCTCGTCGAGAACGGATCGACCCGGAGACCACCCGGGTGGTGGAGGAGCGGTTGCAGCGGCTGCTGACCGTGAACGGGCCAAGTCCTGGTCCGGTCCGTGCGGCCGGCCCTGAACCGGCGGGCAACCGGGAGCGAGACGACGGGCTGCCATCCCGGCCGGCTCAGACCCGACGGGCCAAGACCGCGGAAGACGCGGAATCGGCGTCGCGCCGGCCGACTCTAAACAGGGACGGTGCCGGCCGTGGCGGGCTGCTCGCCGGATCCGGGCGTGCCATCGCGCTCGGCTTCGGTCGCTCGCATCTGGTGGTGGTGGGGGTCGTCCTTGCTCTCGGCCTGGTGATCGCCGGGTGGGCCGTCCTGCGCGCCCGACCGGTCGCGGTCGCCGTGACGCCGCCGCCGGTGTCGGCGGCCACGCCCGCTGAGTCGCCGGCTGCGCCGGGTGCGGACGCGAGTCAGTCCCCGCAGGCGGAGGTGGTCGTCCACGTCCTCGGTGCGGTCAAGAAGCCCGGACTGGTCACCTTGTCCGGCGGCAGCCGGGTGCAAGACGCACTGGAGGAAGCCGGCGGTCTGATCCGACGTGCTGATCCGGGGGAACTCAACCTGGCGCAACCGGTGGCCGATGGCCAGCAGATCGTCGTCGGCACCAAGAACAAGCCGAACGGTGAGGTACGCGAGGGGACAAGTGCGGGCGGAACGGGTGGCGCCAGTGACGGAGCGGCGAGTGGACCGGGCGGCGGCTCGGCGGCCGCGGCGGTCAACTTGAACACGGCCACCGCGATCCAGCTGGAGGAGCTGCCGGGTGTGGGACCCGTGATGGCCGGCCGGATCGTCGCCTGGCGCACCGAAAACGGACGGTTCAGCCGGATCGAGGAACTACAGGAGATCGACGGGGTCGGGCCGAAGACGTACGCCAAGCTGGCCCCCCTGTGCCGAGTGTGAGCTGTGCCTGGTTCGAGCTGGGCCGAGTTTGAGCTGCGCCGCCTGAGCTGGCCGAGTCTGAGCTGTGCCGGAGGTGAGTGAGGCCGGATCCACCGTCGCGCGGTTCTCATCAGCCCGGCTCGGGTCTAGTCCGCACGACCTGCGACTGGTCCCGGTGGCGGCCGCGGCCTGGGCCGGCGCCTGGGTCGGGACCGGTCTGGCCGGTGCGGATCGATGGTCCTCGACCGCCGTCGGTGGAGTCGTAGCGACCGCGCTGGCGTTGGTTCTCCTGGCTCGGCTGCGGCGGGCGGTGCTGGCCGGGGCGGTCGCGGCATGTCTCGTCGCCGCCACCGTGGTCGGGGCACTGGCCGCCCATCGCCTGGCGGGTGGTCCGGTCGCCGACCTTGCCGATGACCAGTCCACGGTGGACGTGGTGGGAGTGGTCAGCGGCGATCCTCTCCTGCGAGCGGGTCAGTTCGGCGGCTATGCCACAGTCCGGGTCCGGGTTCGGGTCATCGAAGGCAGGGGCCAGGCCTGGGCGGTGCACAGCCCCTTGCTCGTGGTGGCTAGTGGCGACGAAGCCGCGACCGGGTGGGCGCGGGTGCTGGTGGGCAGCACGGTGCGCATCGTTGGCCGGTTGGAGGCCGTCGACCGTGGTTCGGATGTGTCGGCTGTGCTGCGGGTCCGCCAGTCACCGGAGGTCCGGGCCCCGCCAGGGACGTCGCTGCTACTGGTGGAGCGCGTCCGGCAAGGGCTTCGGGACGCGGTCCGGGACCGGCCCCCGGAGCCTCGGGCACTGGTCCCGGCCCTGGTGTTGGGAGACACCTCGGCCATGACGCCTGAGTTGACCGACAGCTTCGCCACGACCGGTCTTACTCACTTGACCGCCGTCTCGGGGGCCAACCTCACGCTGCTGTTGGCGTTCCTGCTGTTCGGTGCGAAGTGGCTCGGGGTGCGTGGCCGCCTGCTGCGGGTGGTGGGTCTCGGCGGGGTGGTCCTCTTCGTCGCCCTGTGCCGGACCGAGCCCAGCGTGTTGCGGGCTGCGGCGATGGGGCTCGTGGCCTTGGCTGCCCTGGGCACCGGTGGCGGCCGCCGAGGCTTACGGCATCTCGCGGTGGCGGTGGTGTTGTTGGTGCTCGCCGATCCGTTCCTGGCAAGATCGCTCGGGTTCACGCTGTCGGTGCTGGCGAGTGCGGGCATCGTGTGGTGGGCGTCAGCCTGGGTGGCGGCGACGATCTGGCTGCCCCGGATCGTGGCGGAGGCGCTGATGGTGCCGTTGGCCGCCCATCTGGCCACGCTGCCGGTCGTGGCGGCCATCTCCGATGCGGTCAGCGTGTCGGGGCTGCTGGCGAATGCGCTGGCCGGCCTGTTCGTGGGTCCCGCGACCGTGCTGGGATTCGCGGCAGCCGGGCTGTCCTTGCTCAGCTCGTGGCTGGCCGGCATCGTGGGCTGGGGAGCCTCCTGGTGCGCTCAGGTGATCATCTGGATCGCCCATGCCGGCGCCGCTCTGCCGGGGTCGTCGTGGGCCTGGCCGGCCGGTCCGCTGCCCCTGGTCGTGCTCGGCGTGTTGGCGCTCGGGTTCGGCCTCTCGGTCAAGCTGCTGCTCCGTCGCCGGTGGCTCGCCGTGGGCGCAGGCGTGGTGCTCGTCACCGCGATGCTGACCGGACCGGTGCAGCCCGGCTGGCCCCCGACGGGCTGGCGGATGGTCGTCTGCGATGTCGGGCAGGGAGACGGCTTGGTGATCCGGGCGGGTCCGGGTCAGGCGGTCGTGGTCGATGTCGGCCCCGATCCGTCGGCGATGCGGCGATGCCTGACCACGCTGCGGGTCAAAGCGGTGCCGGTGCTGGTGCTCAGCCACTTTCACGCCGATCACGTCGACGGGTTGTCAGCGGTACTGGGACGACTGCCGGTCGGTCAGGTGCTGGTCAGTCCGTACGCCTCGCCTTCGGTCGAGGTAGCCATGGTCCGTGCTCTCGCCCGGTCCAGCGGGGCCACGGTGCGGTCTCCACCGCTGGGGGAGCGGGCCCGGGTCGGTGAGGTGTGGTGGCAGGTGCTCGGACCGGTGGGCTCCCCGACCGGCCGGGCGGCTGAGCTGGGCGAGTCCGCGCAGTCTGGGGCAGAGAACGACGCCAGCCTCGTCCTGCGCGTCGACGTGGGGGGACTCGCGTTGCTGCTCACCGGTGACGTGGAGCCGGAGGGCCAGGCCCGAATCCTCGCCACCGGCGCCGACGTGCGAGCCGACGTGCTGAAAGTGCCGCATCACGGATCCCGACGTCAAGATCCGGCCTTCTTCGCCGCGACCGGCGCCCGGATCGCGATCACCAGTGCCGGGGCGGACAATTCATACGGGCACCCGGCACCGAGCACGCTTCACCTCGCGACCTCACTCGGCATGGCGGTGTTGCGGACCGACACCCAGGGGAGCCTGGCGGTCACCGAGCACAACGGTCGCCTCGGCGCGGTCACCCAGCGCTGACTTGTCACCGCGCTGAATCGTCACCGGCGCTGAAGTGTCACCGGCAGCGACCACGCAGCGTCAGCGCTTGAGCTTCTTGCCGTTGGTGGGGTTGATGGGGACCGTGGTGTTGCTGCACGTGGCGACCACGGCTGGTTCCTCAGCGAACTCGGTGATCCGTCCAGCCGTTGGGTCGTCGGAGAGATCGGATCCAGCGAAGCGGAGTGACAGGTCGCCGTCGTCGTCGCAGCGGAAGGTCCACAGTCGGCGCCCGTCGGCCAGGTTGATGCCCTGAAGCTGATCGGGCGCGGTGCTGAAACCCTCACCGTCGGTGCTGGCCACCACCACGGTCGGCCCGTACTGGGCGGCTACGACCCGACCACGGATCTGACTTCGGTCCGGGGTGGTAGCGGAGACGGGGGAGAGCTGCTCGTCCAGTGTGGTCCGGCTGATCTGCTCGAACCCGCTGAACACCGTCACGGTGTTGCACGCTGAGCCGGACAGGGCCAACGTCAGAGCCGGCTTGCCGGTCAGCTGCTGAGTCCACGTGGCGCAGCTGAGAGGGAGGTCATCGGCCGGGCTGCCGAGCGCGATCTCTCGGGCCCGGGTTTGGCCGGCGAAGGAGGCCATGGCACCCGAGACGGCGAGTAGGGTCACGCAGACCCCGAGGATGAGCAGGCGCGGGCCGAGCAAGGCCGGCGATCGACCAGCCGTCTTGCGCGCCCACGGCACTCGGAACGGCTGCCAGGGCGGTACCAGCAGGTACCAAGCCCAACCGGTCAGAACAACCGCGACGCCACTGAGATAGACGGCGACGTTCGTTGGTGTGACCAGCGCTGCGTACTGGAGGGACTCCTGACCCGAGAGCAGCTCGGCCGCAGCCGCACGGAGCTCGGGAGCGAAGATCATCCGGCCCAGGGCGATGGGGATCGGGTGCAGCAAGGCGATCAGTACGACAATCCATCCCACTCGTTTCGGTCGTCGGGGGAGGTCGTCGGCGTTCACCCAGATCAGCCGGAAGACGGTGATACCGACCGCAGCGACCCAGCCGGCCATCAGGACCACCCCGACCACCGTCTCGAGGAACTGCTGCCGGGCCAGCAGGCCGAGCACCGTGACGATCAGGCCGATCCCGCCGACATAGCCGAGCACAGCGGGAAGCACGAGGCGCAGCTGCCACTGCCGCGCCCGGAACAACGCGGGCAACGGCAGCGAAGCAAGCAGCAGGAACGTGGGAATGAGCGCTCCGCGGCCTTCCTGGAAGGCGGTCACCGACTGTCCCTGGCTGGTCAGGGTGGAGGAGGCCAAGGGGGCGAGTTGGTTCAGCAGCCACTCGTGACCGGGGAACCGACCGAACTCGGGCACCCAGTAGACGACCAGGAACGCCGCGTTCGCGACGATCGAGATGATCATCGGCACGTGGGCCCAACGAAGCGCTGTGTGGGGATCGCGTCCCTTGCCTCGACCTGCGGCGGGTGCTCCGGAGTACTCGACGTCGGGCAGGTTCTGGGCGTCGAAGCTGAGAGTGCTGCTCATCAGCCGGTAGCGAACTCGATGTGGCGGTGCGGCAGGAGGCGGCGCAGCGCTTCGACTTCCGAGCCGGTCAGGCTCGGTCGCCCACGATGGGCCTCCTCTGGACTGGCCAACGGTCGGTCCAAGGTGATCCGCAGCAGGTCGCCGTCGCGCAAGGAATCGACCTGTCGCAGGCTCACGTGCCCGTTGTCGACCTGATCCAGCCAGCTCCGCACCAGGGCTGGGTAATCGGTGGCGTCGCTGACCACCAAGCAGATGGTCCGTTCGCCGTACAACCGAGCGAACGACTCCTCCAGCCTGGAGGTGTCGTACGCCGCGGGCGGCTGAGCGCACACCACGACCACGGTCGCCTCCGAGCCGACGACAGCACCGGCGACACCGATCAGCGGCGTGATCGACCCGGACCACCAGACTCGCCGGAGTCGGGCGTCGATCGACAACTCCAGCTGACCCCGCAACGAGGCGGTACCGGTGCGCGCGGGCCCGGCCTCTGGCCGATTGTCAATCAGGGGACCCGGACTCGCTCCGGCCACCGTGGACCCGCTTGTTTCGCCGGAGGACCGCGGCTGCGGCCAGGCCACATCCAGCACGGTCAATCCGCGACGGAGGAGGGTCCCGTTGGCGAAGGAGAGCGGGAGCCAGCGGTCCTCCAGCACCGACGCCAGGGTCTGTCGACGGAGGTCGGACATCCGGTTCATCCGGAACGCGCCCCGCACTCCACTCTCGATCTTGGACTGCAGCTGCTGCATCAGGTAGGCCCCGAAGGTGTCGCCGAACTCGGCCGCGAGCTCGGCGACCGCGGCGAAGCCTTCGGTGTCGGAAAGCTGCACCAGAATCTTCAGCGTTGTCTGCTCGATCAGCTGATTGTCCAGGGTGGTGAGATCACTGATCGTCATCGTCAGCGGCACCACCCCGGTACTCACCGGGAGTGCCAAGGCCGCGTACTGGAACGGGTTCCAGGTCGGCAGCACCGTCTCACCGGGATGGCGGACCCGGGGGCGCTCGCCCGGGGGAAACACGACCAAGACGGTGCCAGGCTGCACCCGCACCAGACGATTCAACTCGCGGGTCTGGCCGGTGAACGGCTGGTCCACAGGAGCGTCGGTCGTCATACGAGATGCCTGTCCATGGGGGAAGTCACGGCGGACACGGCGGCCCTTTCGAAGTCGAAACCTGGGCCATGTATATCAACGCGGGCCGGGGATTCGGCGGAAGTCACGAACAAGATGGGAGTGTCGTGACTGACTGGCATGCTGAGACCGTGGCCAGACCCCAGCGATCATCGACGCCGTACGGCACCGTGACGCTGGTCACGGGACCTGAGCGACTGCTCGCCGAGCGGGCGATCGCCGCGGTGATCGAGCGAGCCAGGACCGAGTCGCCGACCGCGGAGGTCGATCACGCGTCGGCGTCGCTCCTCGACGCGGGTCGGTTGGCCGAGCTGACCAGCCCATCGCTCTTCTCGACCAGACGGGTCGCCGTCCTGGACGACCTGGCGGACTTGCCGAATGATCTGGTCGCGCAGACCAGCGAGCTGGCCACGATCGTTGACGGCGATCTTGCGTTGGTTCTCGTCCACAACGGCGCCGCGCGGAACAAGAAGCTCGTCGAGACTGTGAAAGCCACCAAACCCGAGCTGGTCGGGTGCCCCGCGGTGAAGTCCTGGGAGCTGCCGCAGTTCGTCTCCGGTGAGGTACGCCGACTCGGCGGTACGGTCGAGAAGGAATCGGCTCAGCTGCTCATCGACGCCGTCGGACACGACCTGCGGGCGCTCGCCGCCGCGGTCGCCCAGCTGCTGGCCGACAGCGAAACCGACACGATCAGCGGCAGTCAGGTACGCCGCTACTTCGGTGGTCGCGCGGAGGTAACCAGCTTCGCGGTGGCCGACGCGACGTTGTCCGGCCGTACCGGCGCGGCGATGGAGCAGCTGCGCTGGGCTCTATCGACCGGGGTTGCCCCCGTGCTGGTGACCAGTGCGTTCGCCTCCGGCCTGCGTGGCCTCGGGCGGCTCACCGGAGCGCGGGGCAGTCTGCGCGAAGCCGATCTGGCCCGGGAGGTCGGCGTACCCCCCTGGAAGCTGAAGACGATGAGGTCCCAGGCACGCGGCTGGGACCAGGGTGGTCTGGCCCGAGCGCTGCAGGCGGTAGCCGTGGCCGATGCGCAGGTGAAGGGCGCGGCGGGCGACGCCGAGTTCGCGCTCGAGCAACTGGTTCTGGCCGTCGCCGGCTATCGCCGGCACTGAGGTCTCGGAATGCGAGGGTCAGGCGAGTCAGCGAACAGGCGGTTGAGCCCGGGGCAGGACCAACAGGCGCCCCGCGCGGAAACGCCTTTACGCCCCGAGGCGACCTGCCATGTTCGGGGTCTGGATGGGATCGAGCTTGGAGACCGCGCGGTGGTTGCCTGCGGGTCCGGTGCCGGGCGCGCGGTCGGCCTGCGACGTCCCGGTGGCGGACGCGGGAGGGAAGGTGCTGTGACTGGGTCGGACCCGTGACGGTCGGTGAAACCGCTTTGGTAGGCCCCCCGATAGTCGGAGGTCCAACTACCCCTGACGCACAACGTCCCGATCACCAACGAAGTGATCGGGACGCGATACGGACTCGAAGCGGCGGGTCTCACCGCGTGCAGTCGAGGCTGCGGGGCGGGTCAGCCCAGCTTGGCAGCCTGGGCGGAGATGGCCGACTTGCGGTTCGCCGCCTGGTTCTTGTGGATGACACCCTTCGACGCGGCCTTGTCCAGAGCACGGTTGGCGGACGCGGCGTATTGCTGCGCCTTCTCGGCGTCACCAGTCGCGGCGGCCTCGTGGAACCGACGAGTGTGCGTACGCAGCGCGGCCTTGACCGCCTTGTTGCGCTGACGCGCCTTCTCGTTGGTTTTGTTCCGCTTGATCTGGGACTTGATATTTGCCACGGGTGTAGGCCTCTGAAGATCGCTCGTATGTCTGCATGATGGGCACCCGGTAGCGGGCGCGACCGCCAACAGTAGCAGTCTCCTTGAACTGGGCTCAAATCATCGCG
>JAKDLH010000476.1 GCA_030452945.1 Microlunatus sp.
CGGAAGGATGAGAGTCATGGGAGCACCACGGAAGTACAGCCAGGAGCTGCAGGAGAGGGCCACGCGGATGGCGGTGGAGGCTCGGCGGGACCCGGACCGCTCGCGTGGCGCGATCGCCCGGATCTCCGGCCAGCTCGATGTCCACCCCGAGGCGTTGCGCAACTGGGTCAGGCGCGCTGAGATCGACGGCGGTCTGCGGCCAGGGACCACGACTGATGACGGTTCACGCATTCTCGAACTCGAGAAAGAGAATGCCGAATTGCGACGGGCAAATACGATTCTGCGGCAGGCATCAGCTTTTTTCGCGGCGGAGCTCGACCGCCCACGCAAATAATCGTCGAATTCATTGACAACCATAAAGCTGAGCACGGGGTCGAGCCGATCTGTCGGGCGCTGGAAGACACCAACGCCAAGATCGCCCCGTCGACGTACTACGCGGCCAAGTCCCGCCCGGCCTCCAACCGGGCGCTGGCCGACCTGGCGCTGATCTGCGTGATCGTGCGCCTCCACGCCGCCAACTACGGCGTCTACGGTGCCCGGAAGGTCTGGCACGAGCTGAAGCGGGAAGGCCACGACGACGTGGCCCGGTGCACCGTGGAACGGCTCATGAGACTCAATGACCTGCGCGGGGTATCAAAAGAAAAGACACCCCGCACCACCAAGGCAGGAAACAAGGACGACCTTCCCGAAGACCTGGTCAACAGAGAGTTCGTCGCTGCCGCACCGAATGAATTATGGGTTGCTGATATTACCTACATCAAAACGCATTCCGGGTGGGTCTACGCCTCGTTCATCATGGACATGTACTCCAGATACATCGTGGGCTGGCAGGTCTCCACCTCGCTGCACACCCGGCTGGCCCTGGACGCGCTGGACATGGCGATCTGGGCACGACGCCGCACCGGGGCGGATCTATCGGCTCTGCGCCATCACAGCGACCGCGGCGTTCAGTTCCGTGCTCTGCGGTACACCGATCGGCTCGCCGAGGCCGGCGCAGTGGCCTCGGTGGGCTCCAAGGGCGACAGCTATGACAATGCCGCCGCCGAGGCGCTGAACAGTCTGTTCAAGGCCGAACTGATCCGCAACAAGGGCCCCTGGACCGGCGTCAACGACGTCGAGATCGCCGTCGCCGAGTGGGTCGACTGGTACAACCAGCGACGCCTCCACGGCCAACTGGGATACCTCCCACCGGCCGAGTACGAGACCAACTACTACGCTACCCACCAGGTGAGCTCACCCGAGCTCGCCACACACGGGAGCCTCCACTAAACCCGGGGCGATACAAACTCTCTCTTCGAGGTGGTTGTGGAAGATCTCTCGAAGAACATCACGCGGTGACCGCACTCGGTTCATGACCGGGGTGTGGCCACCTCGTCGTACACCAACTCTATGGACTCAACTGCCCGTGACGCTGTTGGGTCTGCGGCCACTTGTCTGGATCGGAGGTCTGTCCTACTCCCTCTACCTGTGGCACTGGACCCTGCTCGTGATAGCTAGTTGGCGGCTCGGTGAGCTGGGACCAAGATCCGGCTTCGCTGTAGTCGCCCTCTCGGTCGTGCCCGCGTGGTTCTCGTTTCGTTACGTCGAGCGTCCTATCCGCTTTGCTCCGGCGCTTAACGCCAACCCTGGGACT
>JAKDLH010000134.1 GCA_030452945.1 Microlunatus sp.
CACCAGTGGGGACCTCAACTGGCCACCAGTGGGGACTTTTTCATGGCCACGGACAAGGGGTGACAGCCTCTGGCGGGTGAGTTCGGTGGATAACTCCAAGCAATCCCGCCGGCTCGCCCTACCTTGGGAGTGTGAGCGAGCAGTCTCGGGCACAACCGCCGTATGCAACGGTCACCGTCCTCGATTTCGCGAGCCAAGCGCCAAGTATGCGGCCGTCGACGGCTTGATGGACCTGCCCGCACCTGGGAACCACAATCGGCGCGCACGTCACCGGTCCGCCCCAGCGCTGGGCAGGACCACTGATCATCGGTAGAGACACTGACCGCGCAGAGCAGTAGCAACCGCCGCCAGCAGGCGATCGGCAGCGTGGGGCATCACTGGATCGAGCGTGTCGGCAACGGGCCCCGTGGCTGTCGGAGGCTGCCTACGGTCGAGGACGTGCCACTCGCGACGCCGAATGCCAGGAGTTCCTCGTGGCCCACCCCGAAAGCTCGTATGACCCAGCGCCACTTAGCGATCCTTCGGTCGCGTTCGAACCCGAACTCCTCGAAAGGGGCCTGCGGGCCGGTGTGAAAGTAGGCGCCTTGCTGAGGTGCGCGACCCTCGACTTGCTCGGGATACGCCTCGACCCATCCGCCCCCAGCCTGCTTAATCACGTCGAGGACCGCCGCGACGGCTGCCCTGGCCACCCCGATGCGGCGGTAGCCCTTCCCGGTGAAGATGCACCCGATGCGCCAATCCGGCGGGTTGATGAGCTCCCTCTCGTAGGCCTTCGCGTTCTTGATGTTCGGAAGCTCCCCAGGCGTGCCGTACTGGCACCAGCCCACACACTCCTGATCGTCGTAGACGAGGATCTGATGCGCCGTACCGCATCGCCGTTCGGGTCTCCGTGGTGCTGTGAAGCGTCGAGTCTGACCGCCGATCCTGCGGAGAACGACCACTGCGGTGATCAGCAGCGCGCCGGTGACAAGCGCGAGTCCCAGTGGCAGCATGAAAGCGAAGCGCAGACCCAGAAAGATCCGTCCCGATCTAGTTGACGCTGCGCGCTGCGCGAGGTGTTAGCCCGCCAGCTGGATCAACTGCCGAACGCCGAACGGCGTGGGCCACCCTGAGCTGAATAAATCAGCTCAAGAGTCGTATCCGTTGCGTGCGAGGCGGAAGCCGACATCGTCAAGCCGGAGGCCTGGGTGGCTGCGTCGACGCACCGACACGCGACAACTCCAGTGGTCATCGAACCAGCCGCCGCCCTTGAGCACCCGATACGTGCCGTATACGTCGGGATCGTAGAAGTCCCAACACCACTCCCACACGTTGCCGAGGGCATCGCTCAGCCCCCACTCGTTCGCCCTCTTCAATCCGACGGGGTGCCGCCGTTCTCCGGAGTTGAGGCGGTACCAGCCGATCTCATCGAGGTCGCCATAGCGAGGTCCGGCAGTGCCGGCACGGCAGGCGTACTCCCACTCGGCTTCGGTGGGGAGGCGGTACCCGGCAGCACCTCGATCCCACACAGCGGTCTCAGTTGCCCCGTTCACGGCGTAGCTTGGCGGCAGGCCCTCCAGCAGAGAGAACTCGTTGCACAGACGCACGGCATCCCACCACGAGACCTCCACCACTGGGAGTGCCGGCTCGTCGACGATCTGGGAGCCGACCGCCTCATCGAGGGTGACCGGGGTCGCCCCGATTCGGAACGGGGAGATTTGCACGGTCCAGGTGTGCTGAGTACGACGATCCGCAAGTCTGACCTCGCCGGCCGGCAGTTGCAAAAGGCCCGGAACAAGCGACATCTCGTGAGGCTATCTCAGGTGGCGGCGCTGATCATTCGCCTTATCCGCCGCTACTTTGGTGGACGCATGCTGCGGGCCCGCCATCCGGTCGTCGAAGCGAACGACTTCTTGGTCCGCTGAGTCATCAGGGCTGGGTGGTGGGTGACTGATCGCCGGCGGTCCGAAGCCACAACGGTCCCTGGAACGCGGCGCCGTCCCCGACCCGCGCACGCTGCCCAGTTCCGATCACGGGTAGCCCGGATCCGTCGCGTGCCGGGTCGGCGTGTCGGCGGAACCAGACGTCCAACTCCTCGCGCAGCCAGGCCACGGTGGCGCGATGCCGCCCGGTGGAAGCAAGGTTGTCGGCTTCGTCGGGGTCGCTGGCCAGGTCGTACAGTTCGTGCGGGCCGTCGGGGTAGCGATGCACGTACTTCCAGCCGCAGGTGCGGATCATCCGCACCGGTCCGTACTCGTCGAAGACGATCACCCGGCTCCGCTCCGCCGGTTGAGAAGGGTCTGGGCTGTCGCGCCTCGGGGTCAGCAGGTCGGCGAAGGAGCGGCCCGGACCACGTTCCAACGCCTGGTGCGGCACCCCGGCCAACTCCAGCACTGTGGCGCCCAAGTCGTAGGCCGACAGCAGGTCCGAGCACACGCCAACGCCGATCCGGCCGGGCTGGCTGATGATCGCCGGGACCTTCACCGAGGAGTCGTACATGTTCTGCGGGAAAGTCCCGTTGCCCTTGCCCCAGACCCCGTGCTGGCCGGCGTTGAAACCGTTGTCGCTGCTGAACACCACCAGGGTGCTCTCCCGCAGCCCGTGGTCGGCCAGCTTGGCCAGCACCCGACCCAACGCCGCGTCCATCGCGGTCACCGCGGCGAAGTAGCCGATCAGCGCGGCCCATGTGTCGGACTCCCCGCCCAGCGGTCGGCCGCTCAGGTCCAGCGGTGTCCAGGGGTGGAGCGGACCCTGGGGGCAGGACTCGAACGCGCATCCGGTGTATCGGGCGGTGAACTCCTCAGGGTGCTGGCCCCGCCAGGGACTGTGCGGAGCGGTGAAATGCAGGGAGAGATAGAACGGTTCCGGTCGGTCCATCTCGGCGGCGACAAAGGACAGGGCGTCGGCGGCGAGCGCGTCGCTCAGGTAGCCGGGCACGGTCTCGCGCTGTCCGTGCCGATACATCGGCGCGCCGTAGTACGGGCTGCTGCCACCCTCGTGGGCGTACCAGTGGACAAAACCGGCGCGCGGGCGGTCGTTGGCCCCCAGATGCCACTTGCCGCTGAGGCCGAGCCGGTAGCCCGCGGCAGCCAGCAGGTCGGTGAAGGTCAGCTGTCCGGCCAGATAGTCCGGCGCGCTCGGGCCGACCTCGTGCCCGAACAGGTAGTCGTGGACACCATGCCGGGACGGGATCTGTCCGGTGAGCAAGCTCGCCCGGGCCGGCGAGCAGACCGGGGACGCGCAGAAGAAGTTCTCCAGTCTGGTTCCTGATCCGGCGAGTGCGTCTAAGGTCGGGGTCTGGATCTCCTGGTTGCCGGCACACCCCAGCGCCCACGGCCCCTGGTCATCGGTGAGCACCAAGATGATGTTGGGCCGGGCAGGCTCGCGACTGGCCACAGCGGAATCCCCTCGTCGGGTCTGGACTACGAGTGTCGGGGTGGGACGACCAATCCGGTGTGCTGGGCGCAGAAAGCCAGCACGTCGGCCCACTCCGCCGCCACCAAGCTGGCGGGCTTGCCGGCGCCGTGGCCAGTCGCCGTCTCGATCCGGGTCAGCACCGGAGCCTCTCCGGCTTGCGCGGCCTGCAGCGTGGCGGTGAACTTGTGGCTGTGCAGCGGGACCACTCGATCATCATGATCACCGGTCAGCACCAGGGTCGCGGGGTAGCGCGTTCCTGGTGTGATCGCGTGCAACGGCGAGTACGCCAGCACAGCCTCGAAGTCGGACGGATCGTCGGGGTCACCGAAATCGGACGTCCACGCCGCACCGACGGTGAACAGGTGAAACCTGAGCAGATCAAGCACCCCGACACCGGTAACGGCGGCGGCGAACAGATCGGGCCGCTGGGTGATCAGAGCGCCGACCAGCAGACCGCCGTTGCTGCGACCCTCCACCGCCAGCTGCGCAGCCGTAGTGACCCCGCGTCCGATCAGGTCCTGGGCGACCGCGATCGCGTCGTCGAAAACGTTCTGCTTCTTGTCCAGTCGGCCGTCGTGGTACCACTGGGTCCCGAACTCCCCGCCACCCCGCAGATTCGCGATCACGAGCGCTCCACCGGCCGCGAGCCAGCCAGTCCAACCGGGCCGATAGTCGGCGAAGATCGGGATCCTGAAGCCGCCGTACCCGTACATCAGCGTGGGTCCGGGTCCCTGCCAACCGTCGGGGGTGATGAAGAAGTACGGCACCACCGTGCCGTCCGCGCTGATCGCACGACCGCGTTTGACGGTGATCGCGGGTGCTGGGACTTCGGTCCGAGACCGGGGCAGCAGCTCCGGTAACGGCTCGACCGAACCGGTCGAGGCGTCCACCCGGTAGGCCGAGGCCGGCGAGGTCACCGACGACAGGCCCACGAACAGCTCGTCGTCATCGTGCCGGCCGTTCAGCGCCACCAGGGAACCGCCATCCAAATCGAGCCGGTGACGCAGCGTCCCGTCCCACTCCACGATCTCGACCACGGGTGTGACGTCGACCAAAATGGCGGCGGCCATTCCTTCGCCGGCGGCCTCGACCGCGAGCAGGGTGTCCGAACCCGGTCGATAGACTTCGGTCAGTTCCGGCAGACCGTCGGCGCCCACCGGTTGCGTCGGATCGGTCCACACGATCCGCCCGCGCGGGGCGTCCAGGTCGGTCTGCAGGTAGAGACGCCCCGCGACCATCTCGATCGGCAGCAGCTCCGCGACCGGCTGGTCCATGACTTTGATGGGCTCGTCGAGGACCCAGCGATCTTCGTTTTGATGCAGCGGATAGAGCCAAAGTCGGTTGCAGGAGTCGGTGCCTTCAGTGATGGTCACGGTGACGTACCGGTGATCAGCGGTCACCTGGGCGTGGAGGAAGATCTGGTCGTTCTCCGGGAAGGCCAGCACCAGGCGATCGGCCTCGGCTGGGTCGCCGATCCGATGAATCTTCAGCCGTCCGCCCGGAAGCATCGCGGTTCCGGTCCCGTCGTCGCCGGCGTGCCCGAAGTCGAGGTAGAGGTAGGAACGGCCGTCGGGCAACCACTCGGCGGCACAGAACTTGGTGGTGATTTCGGCGTCGGTGACTGACTGACCGGAGGTCAGGTCCTGTAGTTGGAAGCGCTGCCAGTCGCTGCCGGAGTCGCTGACTCCGAAGGCGGCCAACCGACCGTTCTCGGAGATCGTCAAGGTTTGCAGGGCGGCCAGACCGTCGTCCGAGAGCCGATTCGGATCGATCAACACCCGGCCACCGGTCCGTAGCTCGGCCAGGGAATCAGCGACGTACCAGACGTCCTGGTCGGTGTGACCGTCGTTGCGGGAGACCACGTACCTCCCACCACGGCAGAAGGGGACTCCCGCCCGCGGTCGGTGCAGCACGGACCGCATCGTGGCCTTGAACCAGTCCCGCTCCGGCAGCGAGGACAGGTATGTCTCAGTGACCTCGTTCTGCCGTTTGACCCAGTCGACAGTTTCTGGGTCGTCGGGACTCTCGAGCCAACGGTAGGGGTCGGCGATCTGGCGACCGTGCAAGGTCTCGACCAGATCGGCGCAGCGGGTCACCGGGTAGTCCATCAGCCGCCACGCTACCCACTTCGCAGACAGATCGCGACGCCAGCGATACCTCTTCGATTGAGTTGAGCTCCCGAGAACAGCGTCGGCCGATCGACCGGTCGCACCCTTGACGGCTCCATTCGTTCGTGGATAACTCATCGGATGAGGAATAGATCGGTCGTCGAGTTGGCCGAAATCGGTCCCGACGACCTCGCCGATGTCGGCGGCAAGGCGCTGAACCTCGGACGGATGATCACCGCCGGTCTCCCGGTGCCACCCGCATTTTGCGTCACGACCGACGCGTACCGGCGGGTGGTCGGCGATCGCCTCGACGATGTCATCGTCGCCCTCGCAACCGTCGTCGACCCCGGCCAAGTCGGCCGACTGGCCGAGCGGGCCCGCCAGATCGTGCTCACCGCGCCGGTTCCGCGCGATCTCGCCACCGTGATCATCGAGCGCTACGCCGCCCTGGGCTCCGATACCCCGGTGGCCGTCCGCTCCTCGGCCACCGCCGAGGACCTGCCGGGGGCGAGCTTCGCCGGGCAACAGGACACGTACCTGAACGTGGTCGGCGCCGACGCGGTTCTCGACGCGACCCGCCGCTGCTGGGCGTCGCTGTGGACCGACCGCGCGGTCAGCTACCGCCGGACCCAGGGAATCGACCACGGCGAGGTCAACCTGGCCGTGGTGGTGCAGGAGATGATCGACGCCTGCGTCGCCGGGGTGATGTTCACCGCCAACCCAGTCACCGGGAGTCGGGCCCAGCTCGTTATCGACGCCAGTCCAGGACTGGGCGAGTCGGTCGTCTCCGGCACGGTGAATCCGGACCGGTTCGTGGTGCAGACCGCGACCGGCCAGGTAGTCGAGGAGCGACTGGGCGACAAGCGCACGGCGGTCTGGTCGGTCGTCGGCGGCGGGACCGAGACCGCCATCCTGCCGGGCACGGCCGCGCCGTGTCTGAGCCGAGACCAGCTCGTCGATCTCACCGCGATGGCCCGCCGGGTCAGTCAGGAGTACGACAGTCCCCAAGACACCGAATGGGCCATCGGGGCCGACGGCTCGGTTTGGCTGACCCAGGCCCGGCCGATCACCACGCTCTACCCCCTGCCGCCGTTCCGGCCACCCGCCGACGGGGTTCGGGTCTACTGGTGCGGATCCCTGGCCCAGGGGCTGACTCGGCCGATCACCCCGATGGGGCAGGCCACCTTTCGACTGATGGGCACCTCCGTCGCCACCCTCGCCGGCCGTCCGCCGGCCGACCGTTTGGCCGGACCGAACGGCTTGGTCATCGCCGGTGAACGCCTCTTCGCCGACATCACCCCCCTGCTGCGGCACCGGCGAGCCCGGATGGTTCTCAACCGGATCCTCGGCGTGATGGAAGCCCGGACCAAGTCGGTGCTCGAGTCGCTGCAGCACGATCCCCGGTTCGCCGCCGCGCCCTCCGACCGCAAAGGGCAGGAGGCGCTGCCGATCGTGGTCAGCCTGCTCGCGCGCACCAAGCTTCCGCTGCGGGCCGCCGTCGGTCTGGCCAGCCCGGCTGCTGCCCTGTGGGCCACCGACCGGGTGGAGGCGTCGGTCCGCAACCGCTGGATGATCCCCGCCGACGCGACCCCCCTCGAGCGGCTCGCGGCCGTCGAAGAACGGCTGCGTACCGACACATTCCCCATCATGCCCAGGGTGTTCGGGTACGCGGTGGCCGGGTTAGTCTCCCTCGCGGCGGCCCGTCGGCTCGCCGGACGCCAGCTGGACTCGGCCTTGTTCGACGACGTACGGCGCGGACTGCCTCACAACGTGACGACCGAGATGGACCTCGAGTTGTGGTCGCTCGCCAGCCGGATCAGGGACGATCCCGACGCCGCCGCGGTGCTGACCAGCACCGATTCGATGGCGCTCACCGAGGCGTTCCGCCGCTCCACCCTGCCTGCGGTCGTGCAAACCGGGTTGGCGCGCTTCCTCCAGCGGTACGGCCACCGGGCAGTGGCCGAGATCGACCTGGGCCTGCCGCGCTGGTCAGACGAACCGACGCATCTGCTGGGAATGCTGGCCAACTATCTGCAACTGGACGACGCGGCCATGGCCCCGGACCGGCAATTCGCTCGTGGCGCCGAGGTCGGCGCCGATGCGGTGGCGACGATCATCAGCCGCACCCGGCGCGACGGGTGGAGCGGACCGCTCCGGGCTCGGCTGGCGGCGCTTGCCCTCGACCGCGCCCGGCGCCTCATCGGGCTGCGCGAGCGACCGAAGTCGATCCTGGTTTACGCGCTCGGCGCAGCCCGTCGGGAGCTGCAGATCGTCGGCGACGCCGCCGTGGCGGCCGGTGGCATCGAGGCCCAGGACGACATCTTCTTTGTCGACCTGCCGCAGGCTCGGCGGGCACTGACCGGCATCGATCTGCGGGCCGAGGTTCGACGCCGACGAGGGACGTACGATCTCGAACTCCGCCGTCGGCACATTCCGCGGCTGCTGCTGTCGGATGGTACCGAGCCGGAGACCCTTCTCCGCGTGGAGGTCCCGGAGGGGGCGTTGGTCGGCAGTCCAGCGTCGGTGGGATCAGTCACCGGACGAGCCCGGGTCGTCCTCGATCCGTCCGGCGCACGGCTGGATCCGGGCGAGATCTTGGTCGCGCCCTCGACGGATCCCGGTTGGACACCGCTATTCCTCACCGCCGGCGGCCTGGTGATGGAGATGGGCGGCGCCATGTCGCACGGCGCCGTGGTGGCCCGCGAGTACGGCATCCCGGCCGTGGTCGGCGTGCCGGACGCCACCAGCCGGATCACGACGGGTCAGCAGGTCGTGGTCGACGGCGCAGCCGGCACCGTCCGGCTCGGCTGACCGGCGGCATCGAAGCAGGAGCCACCCGGCTTCGAGTCGTCGGACCGGACCGAGTCCTGCCTGCCGAACTCCACCATGGCGGACTTCCGCCGACCCCCGACCCCGACCCGTACGCGCAACTCCACCATGGCGGACTTCCGCCGACCCCCGACCCCTACCCGTACTCGCGGGCCACC
>JAKDLH010000010.1 GCA_030452945.1 Microlunatus sp.
TTCTCCACGGTCGCGGGTGAGCGCGGCAGTCCGGACACCTGGCGAGACCCGCGCGGCTTCGCCCTGAAGTTCTACACCGACGAGGGCAACTTCGATCTGGTCGGCAACAACACCCCCGTGTTCTTCATGCGCGACCCGATGAAGTTCCAGCACTTCATCCGCTCGCAGAAGCGGCGAGCGGACAACAACCTGCGCGACCATGACATGCAATGGGACTTCTGGACGCTGTCGCCGGAGACGGCGCATCAGGTCACCTGGCTGATGGGCGACCGTGGGATCCCGCGGACCTGGCGGCACATGAACGGCTACTCCAGCCACACCTACTCGTGGATAAACGCTGAACGTGACCAGTTCTGGGTCAAGTATCACTTCAAGACCGACCAGGGCATCGAGTGCTTCACCCAGGACGAGGCCGATCAGATGGCCTCGGTCGACACCGACTACCACCAGCGTGACCTGTTCGAGCACATCGATGCCGGCCAGTACCCGAGCTGGACGTTGAACATGCAAATCATGCCGTTCGAGGAGGCGAAGACCTACCGCTTCAACCCGTTCGATCTGACGAAGACCTGGCCGCACGCCGACTATCCGTTGCACGTCGTCGGCCGGTTGACGCTGAACCGCAACGTCACCGACTACCACACCGAGATCGAGCAGGCCGCGTTCGAGCCCAACAACTTGGTGGCCGGCACCGGTCTGTCACCGGACAAGATGCTGCTGGCGCGCGGCTTCAGCTACTCCGACGCGCACCGGGCGCGCCTCGGGGGGAACTATCGGCAGATTCCGGTGAATACGCCGCAGTCCCCCGTGCACAGCTACTCCAAAGACGGCCAGATGCGGGTGCAGAACGTGACTGACCCGGTCTATGCGCCGAACTCCTACGGCGGCCCTAAAGCCGACCCCCGCCTTACTGACGACGGTGGTCTGTGGTACAGCGACGGTGAGATGGTACGGGCGGCATACACCCTTCATGCCGAGGACGATGACTGGGGCCAGGCGGGCACCCTGGTCCGCGAAGTCCTCGACGACGCAGCCCGGGGACGGCTGGTCGACAACATCGTCGGGCACCTACTCAACCGCGTCAGCGACCTCGTGCTGAAGCGAGCCTTTGAATACTGGCGCAACGTGGACGAAGATCTCGGCAACCGCATCGAGACCGGTGTCCGGGCCAAACAGTCGACGCGCCCTCAAGACCCCGCCTGAAGGAGGACGAGCCGGACCAGGCACTAGCCGATTAGGGTCACAGGCATGGCGATCATCTACGACGCGGACCTGTCCCCGGGCAAAGCTGAACTTATCGGCACCTGGCTCGACGACCAGCCGTGGGGAGGCGCCGGCGATGTGCTCATGGTCGGCGCCTACCGGTTCGACGATCCGGACGGCGAGGTCGGAATCGAGGGTCACGTCGTCCGCCGTGGAGATCGCCTCCTACACGTCCCGCTCAGCTACCGAGGGGCCCCGCTGGATGAGCCTGCTGCGTGTCTGATCGGCCGGATGCGGCATTCGGTGCTCGGCGAGCGCTGGGTCTATGACGCGACCACCGACCCGGTGGCGATCGCTTCTCTGGCCCGGGCGCTACGGGGTGAGCAGGACACTGCCGCGTGGGAGATCTACCAGGGCGACCAGCTGGTCGAGCGACGAGATCCCACCGTCGAGCTGTATCGGACCACCGGGCCGAACGGCGAGCGCGTCGGCGGCGTCGCAGTTGCTCTGGGGGACGGAGCCGAACTCCGCGTGGCCAGGGTGCTGACCGAGGACGAGCCCGGGGGCCAACAGGAGCTGAGGTTGCTCTGGTCCGACGGGCCGGTCGTGATTGCCGGTCTCAGCGCTGGGTGACAGCGGTGCAGCAGTCACAGGAGGGCCGGGCATCGCTCGCCTGGCCCGAGCGGAGGACCGGCCAGCGCGCGGACGGACCGACCCTACGTGGGAGGGTGAAGACATGTCGCCGGTTGTCGTCGTCGGAGCAGGGCTCGCCGGACTGGCTTGCGCTCGTCGACTGTTCGAAGCCGGACGTGAGGTGGTTGTGCTGGAGGCGTCCGACGCGATCGGTGGCCGGGTACGGACCGACCTGATCGACGGCTTCCGCTGCGACCGCGGTTTCCAGCTGATCAACCCCGCCTACCCAGTGTTGTCCCGGGTGATCGACGTCGAGCAGCTGGACCTGCGGGCCTTCGGTGCCGGTGTGGTCGTCGCGTCGGGCTCGGCCCGGTCGACGCTGGCCGATCCGCGGCGTGCGCCTCATCTGCTGCCTGCCACCCTGGGTTCACCGGCCGGATCGATCCCCACCAAGCTCGCCTTCGTTCGCTGGGCACTGCCCTCACTGTTGCCGGTGAGGCGACTGTTGGCCGCGCCCGACACCACGCTCGCTGCGTCGCTCGACCGTTCGGGGGTCAGAGGTCGGCTCCGGACCGGCGTGGTCGAGCCGTTCCTGGCCGGAGTGTTGGCGGAGTGGGACGGGGCGACGTCAGCCACTTTCGCCAAGTTGCTGGTGCGCTCGTTCCTGCTCGGATCACCGTCGGTGCCCTCGCTGGGTGTCTCTCGCCTGCCGGAGCTGATCGCCGCCGGGCTTCCGGCCGAGACCGTACGACTGGATGAGCCGGTCCTGGCCATCACTTCGGACCGGGTCCGGACCGCCGAGCGCGAGATTGACGCGACCGCCGTGGTGGTGGCTACCGACCCGCCGACGGCAGCCCGGCTGACCGGCATCACGCCGGTGCCGATGAAGAGCCTGACCACGTTCTGGCACACGGCCCCCCAGCCGCCGACTCGAGCACCGTTGCTGCATCTCGACGGTGATCGTCGCGGGCCCCTGGTCAACACCGCGGTTCTCACCAACGTGGCGCCCAGCTACGCCCCGGCCGGTCGGGTCCTGATCGCCAGCACGATCGTGGGCGCCGACGGGTCGTCGGCAACCGAGACCGAGGTCCGGCGTCAGGCCGGACTGGTGTACGGCGTCGACCCGGTCGGCTGGGAGCTGATCACCCGCCACGTCATCGGGTCCGCGTTACCGGCTCAGCCGCCGCCACTGGTGGCCCGCCACCCCGTTTGCCTGCCCAGTGGGGTCCTGATGGCCGGCGATCATCTGGACACCGCCTCGATCCAGGGCGCTCTCGTGTCGGGTCGGCGCGCCGCTACGGCGGTGCTGAACCGGTAGCGGAGTCCAGCCGGCGGCCGCGCCCGCCCCGGATCGAGAGATCTCGGGCCGGTTGGCGTTCGTCTCCTAGACTCAACCAGCGACCAGACAACGAGAGAAGGACCCCACGGTGCCGAAGCGCCCAAACCCCACCACCAACAGCCGCCAGCAGGCCCGTGACCGGGCTCGGCTGGAGGCCGAACGGCTGCAACGCAAGCGCAAGACGACCCAGATCATCGTGGTCGTCGTGGTCGCGCTCGTCGCCATCAGCATCGTGGCCTCTGCCATCCTGTTGGGCACCTCCGGTCGCAAGGACCGGGTGCCGACCGCTTCGACCAGCGTGACCGTAGGCGGCACCTCCGTCCCGTTCGACGTCGACGGCTCGGCCTTTCAGGTGGGCAAATCCGACGCCAAGGCCACCCTGGACCTGTGGGTCGACTACTCCTGCTCGCACTGCCAGGAATTCGAGGCGGCCAGCAACGACGTGCTCGCCCAGAAGGTCGGCTCGGGTGAGTTGAAGGTCCGCTATCACAACCTGCAGTTCGTCACCGCGTACGGTGCGCAGGCTGGCAGCGCGGCGGCCTGCGTGGCCACCTACGCTCCGCAGCAGTGGTGGGCGCTGAACGCCGCCCTGTACGCCAACCACAGCGCCGAGTCCGACGGCTGGAAGGGTGCTCAGTTCGCCGACTTCGCCCAACAGCTAGGCGTGGAATCCCAGGACGCGTTGACGTGTATCGGCGACCAGCGCTACACCTCCTGGATCAGCGACAACACCTCCGCTGCGGCCGATGCCGGGGTCACCGGCACCCCCACCCTGTTCTTGAACGGACAGCAGATCGACACGGTCGGCGGGGCCCAGCTCGCGGCCAAGATCGACGAGGCCGCCAGCCAGTGAGCCCGAAGGCCGACACCACCTCGTACCGGGGTTGGGGGCTTCTGCTGGTCATCTGCTCGACGGTCGGTTTCCTGGCCACGATGGTGCTCACCATCGATCGGATCCGCCTGCTGAGCGACCCGCAGGTGGCACTGGTCTGCGACATCAGTCCTTTCGTCACCTGCGGGCCGGTGATGGCATCGCAGGCTGGTGCCCTGTTCGGGTTCCCCAACCCGCTGCTGGGTATCGCCGGCTTTGCCATTGTCGGCACTACCGGTGCGGCGCTGCTCGCGGACGCTCGCCTGGCCCGCTGGTACCTGGCGGCCCTCGAGATCGGTTGCCTGCTGGCTGCGGTATTCCTCACCTGGCTGCAAACGCAGAGCCTGTACGTGATCGGCGCCTTGTGCCTGTGGTGCATGGTCGTCTGGGCGGTGACGATCCCGATCGTGGTGATCACAACCGCGGCGACCCTGAGCGCCGGCGCGTTCGGCGACGGCGTCCGCCGGTTCGGCCGGGCGATCCAATCTTGGCGGGTCCCGATCATCGCGATCTGGTACCTGGCGATCGTGACCGCCATCGCGCTCCGGTTCTATCGCGAGTTCGCCTTGCTGTGGTTCGGCGTCGCGCTGTAGGGGCCGGTTCTCAGTCTCTCGGTTCTCAGCCGGTCAGTTGGGATAGACAACGGCTTTCAGACCGGCCGGATCCAGGTCCGCGTTGAGTGCGTCGCCGGCGTGCTCGAGGTCGAACCGGCCGGTCACCAGCGAGTCCAGATCGACCTGTCCGCTGGCCACCAGATGGATGGCGGCCGGCCAGGTGTCGGCGTAGCGGAAGATGCCGGTGACGGTGATCTCCAGGTTCTGGATGTGCTCGATCGGCAGAGTCATCTCGGAGGCCCCGAGGCCGACCAGAACCGCCGTACCGGCCGGCCGGACCGCCTTGATCCCGTCGAACACGGCCTCCGGTGACCCGCTGGCGTCGACGAACGCGTGCACGTCCAGATCGGCACTGGCGACGTCGACGTCGCGGGGGTCGATCACTCGAGTGGCGCCGTAGGTGAGCGCCCGATCGCGACGTTGCGCCGCCAGGTCGGTGACGATGATGTCGGCCGCGCCGAAGGCGCGGGCTGTCTGCGCGCAGATGATACCGATCGGGCCGGCCCCGGCGATCAGGATGCTCGAACCGGGCGCGACCCCAGCCTTGCGCATCGTGGTGATCGCCACCGACAGTGGCTCCAGCAACGCGGCCGCCTCGTCGGAGATCGGGTCGGGCAGGGTGTGGGCGAACTCGGTACGGATGACGCAGTACTGGGCGAACGCCCCGTCGATTGGCGGCGTCGCATAGAACTCCATCCGACGGCACAGGTTGTAGCGGCCGGCCCGGCACTCCCGGCAGCGACGGCAGTTCTTCTGCGGCTCGACCGCGACCCGCTCCCCGATCCGCGCCGGCGACACGTCCGATCCGACGGCCACGATCCGCCCGGATACCTCGTGACCGAGAATAAGCGGAGCCTCGACCACGAAGTCCCCGATCCGACCGTGCCGGAAGTAGTGGGTGTCAGAGCCGCAGACCCCGACCGCAGCCACGCGGACCAGCACCTCGTCGCTCGCCACACTCGGTGTCGACACCGGCTCGACCCGCAACTCCTGGATCCCGCTGAGCACGCTGGCTTGCATCTGCTCGGGCACCGCCATCGCGGTCACGTTGGTCGGGTTGTCGGTCACCACAGCAACCTATCCGTCTGGATCGCGTCCGAAAACTCGCCACCTGTCGGTGTTTCGTGACCCGATATTCCCCCAACCCTCTGGCAGGCTAGAGGGACGAATGGGGCCAATGTGATCGCTGTGACGTGTGTGTTTCGCCCCAACAGACCAGAGTGGAGTTCAAGACACATGGCGAAACGCCTGATCGGCCTGATCGTTGCCTTCGTTCTCGCGCTGTCAGCCGGTGCGACCGCCGCGGGTCCGGCCTGGGCCGCACCGAATCCCCCGGCCAAGAGCGACACGACCAAGGCTACGACCTCCAAGGAGGACAAGGCGGCGGCCAAGGCCAAGAAGGCGGCGGCCGCGAAGGCTAAAACAGTCAAGGCCGCCCAAGCAAAGGCGGCCAAGGAGGCCGCCAAACGCAAGGCCGCGGCGGCGGCGAAGGCCAAGAAGGCCGCTGAGGCCCGCAAGCGCGCGATCCTGCAGGCCGGCCCCAAGGCCGCCGCGGCCGCCAAGGCAGTCACAGCCGCCCGTCAGGCGGCTGCGGTTGCCAAGACACGGGCCGCCGCTTCCGCGCGAGCAGCAGTCGCAGCGAAGGCCAAGGCGGCCGCCACCGCGCGCTCAGCTACGGCTGCGAAGGCCAAGTCCAATGCTGTGGCGAAGTCCAAGGCGTCCAAGAAGGACAAGAAGAAAGCCAAGAACGCCGCCAAGTCCGCGAAGAAGCAGGCCGAGGACGCCGCCCAGGCGAGCAGCAAGGCAGCCAAGGCGGCGGCTGCCGCAGCCCGGGCGTCCACCAATGCGCGAAAGAACGTGGTCGCGAAGACCAAGGCCGCCGCAGCCGCCAAGATCACTTACATCGGATACGCCAAGCAGCGCGCCGACCTGACGGCCGCGGCGGCCAAGCCGCTCAAGGCTCGATCCGCCAAGGCGTCGAAGATCGCCAAGACGGCGACGGCTCACGCCAAGGCAGCCGCCAAGAAGGCGGCGGACGCCAAGAAGAAGGCCGCCGCCGCGAACAAGAAGGCGTCCAAACCGCGCGCTGCGGCTACCGCCAGCGGCCAGGCTGCCCTGATCGCCAAGTCACAAGCCGCGACAGCCAAGAAGGCCGCCAAGGCAGCGAGCAAGGCGTCCAAGAAGGCGGCCAAGTCGTCCAAAAAGGCGGCCAAGGCGGCGAAGAAGGCCGCCAAGAAGGCGAAGAAGGCGGCCAAGAAGTCCAAGAAGGCCAAGAGGGCCAAGGAGGCCGCCGCCCAGGCGAGCGCCGCGGCGGCCGCTGCCGGCGTGGCGGCGACACGAGCGGCCGCCACTGCCAAGGCGTCTCAGGCGGCGGCAGCGAAGGCCGCCGAGACGGGCAAAGTCGCGGCCGCTGCGGCCGCCGCGGCCCGAGCACCGATCGCGAGTGCTACCGCAGCGACGAAGACCTACCAGGCCGCAGCCGCGACAGCGGCCGCCGCCAAAGCCACGGCTGCCCGGCGCAACACTGCCGCCAAGAAGGCCAAGGCCATCGCCAAGAAGGCCCAGTCCGTCGCCACGAAGGCGAAGAAGGCGGCCGGGCCGAACGCGACCTGGTCCCCGAACGACTACATGACCTTTAACAACCCGAAGGGGCCGAAGAAGAAGAAGCGAGCGATCATCACCGACTTCGTGAAGGCGATCAAGTCGGTGCCGGCGGGTGGCCAGATCCGAATGGCGCAGTATCTGTTCGACATCAAGAGCGTGGCCAGCGCACTGATCGCCGCCGACAAGCGCGGGGTCAGTGTGCAGGTGCTGATCGATGACGGGGAGTCGAACAAGCACATCCGCCGGGTCAAGAAGGCCCTCGGCAAGAACAAGAAGAAGCGCAGCTTCGTGGCCACCTGCCACCACAGTTGCATGTCCAACGGTGCGTCGGTCATCCACGCCAAGTTCTATCTCTTCTCCGTGGCCGGCCAGCGCAAGTACGTGTCCATGATCAGCTCCGCGAACGCCTACACCGGGAACACCAACAAGAGTTGGAACAACAACCACGTCATCGTCGCGGACAAGGTGATCTACGACTCGTTGAACCGCTACTTCACCGACATGCTCAAAGACAAGTCGAACCGCAAGTACTTTCGTTCCACCAGCAGCGGCAAGTACACGATGTGGCTCTACCCCCAGACTCCGAAGAAGACCAACGACATCGTCTGGATGAAGGCCCTCAATCAGGTGCAGTGCAAGAGCCCGAGCAAGGGGTATGGCAGCGACGGCCGAACGCTGATCCGACTCGCCAACTGGGGCTGGTCGAGCCCGCGGATCGACGTTGCCGAGAAGCTGGTCGCCCTGCATCGTCAGGGTTGCAAGGTTCAGGTCATGATCAACCGCGGTCGGATCACGAAGCCAGTCCTGAGAACCTTGCTGCGCAGCAAGAGTAAGAAGTACGGAAAGATGGGTGTCTACGACGGCTGGCACGACCGCAACAACAACGGCCACGCCAGCTTGTACGTGCACCACAAGATGATGACCATCAACGGTCGGATGGCCGGCCAGAACGTCAAGATCACCTGGACCGGATCGCAGAACTTCACCGGGCCGGGCACCTTCACCAACAACGACATCGTGCTGCGGATCGTGGACCCGAGGGTGACGAAGGCCTACGAGAAGAACTTCGCCTACATCCGCGGCAAGGCCACCAAGCGGGTTCGCACGATGCCGTGGTCGGTTGGTCGGACCGGCCTGGCCCTGCTGTGATGGGAGCGGGTGGACTCGGCTCCGCTACCGGGGCTGGCTGGGCCCGCTCTGCTCGTCCGGGCTACCAGGTAGGCGGTTGCCGTAGTCGTAGGGTCGACCGCTCACCAACTCCGCCGGCGGTGCGTTGAAGCTGCGCATCGCCGAGCCGGCAAGATAGGCCTCCATCGCCGGCTTCCAGATCTCTTGGCCGGCGTCACCGCTGCCGGAGCCTTCCAACGCTCGGCCGGTGGACGGCACGGAGTACCCCTTGATGCCGCTGCGGGAGCCGACCTTGCCCTTCAGGAAAGGTGCCCGGGTGTTGTCGATGCTGATCATGGCCGCACCGGCGACCTGCGGGGTGTAGCCGACGAACCAGACCGCCGCGTTGCTGTCGATGGTGCCGGTCTTGCCCGCCTGCGGGCGACCGTCGGCAGTCAACGCCCGACGGCCCGTGCCGTCGGTCATCACCCCGCCCAGCAGGGAGTTCATGGCGTTCGCCACGTCCTCGGTAATCACCCGCTCACAATTCCCGCTCGGCACCGGAAGATCGGCACCCGTGCTGTCGGTGACCGAGGTGAGGATTATCGGGTCGCAGTGGATGCCGCCGGACGCGAAAGTCGCGTACGCCTCGGCCATCGACAGTGGGCTCACCTCGACAGTGCCCAGGGTGAACGACGGCTTGTCGGCATAGGAGCTGATCGGGGCGGCCGCGGTGCTGGACTCCACCCCGAGCTTCTCGGCCATCGCGACCACATCGCACAGCCCAACCTCGAGGGCAAGCTGGACGAAGTAGGTGTTCACCGAGGATTCGGCGGCCCGGTACATGTCCATCACACCGTTGACGCCGGTCGAGTTGCTGACCCGCCAGCTGCCGGAGATCTGCTGAGGGCCTTCACACGTCTGGAAGGTCCGGCCGCTGAAGTCCATGGCCTGCGCCGCGTCGTAGCGCTTGGACAGGGGGATGCCCTTCTCCAGGGCTGCTGCCGCGGTGAAGGCCTTGAAGATCGAGCCCGCCTGGAAGCCCTGGGCGCCGCCCATGGCCGGAGACACCGAGTAGTTCCAGTAGGTCTGACCCTTCTTGCTGCTGTCGCCCATCGTCGGTCGGCTCTGGGCCATGGCCACGATCAAGCCGGTACCCGGCTCGACCAGGTCCATCGCCGAGATCAGTGGATCGGTCGGTCCGACGACGCTGCTGACCGCCTGCTGGGTCTCGTCCTGGCTCTTCGGGTCGATCTTGGTCTTGATCGTCAGGCCGCCACGCTTGATGGTCTGCTGCCGTTGCTCGACCGTCTCGCCCAAGCTCGGAGTCTGCTCCAACGAGCGGTAGACGTAGTCGCACAGGAACGGGTACTCGGTGCCCTGGCAGCCGTTGATCGTGGTCGTGACCTTCTTCTTGCGGTAGGCGGTCCCCTCCGCCTTGGCCAGGGCGGTGTCATCGATCACGCCGAGCTCGGCCATCCGGTTCAGCACGACGTCGCGGCGCTGGAGCGCGGCGTCACGATGGTGCACGGGATCGTAGGAGGTCGGGTTCTGCACCAGACCGGCGAGCAGCGCCGCCTGCGGCAGGGTGAGCTTTGCCGCGGTAGTGCTGAAGTAGTGCTCCGCGGCCACCTCGATGCCGTACGCACCGTCTCCGAAGTAGGCGATGTTGAGATAGCGCTCCAGGATCTGGTCTTTGCTCAGCGTCTTCTCGACCGAGATCGCGAACCGCAGTTCGCGGATCTTACGGCCGTAGCTGCTCTCCTGCGCGGCCTGCACCCCGGCCTCGTCGCCGGCCTTCTTCGCCTCCTCGATCTGGACCATCTTCACGTACTGCTGGGTAAGGGTCGATCCCCCCTGGGCGACACCTCCGGACAGCATGTTGGACACCAACGCCCGCACAGTTCCAACGGCATCGAGCGGCCCGTGCTCGTAGAACCGGTGGTCCTCGATCGAGAGGATGGCCTGCCGCATGACCGGCGCGATCTCATCCAGGCTCACGAAGACCCGGTTCTCCTCGTAGAAGTAGGCCAGCACGTCGCCGTTGCCGTCCAACACCTCCGAACGCTGGCTCTGCGCCGGCTGGTCGAAAGCGGCGGGCAGCGCCCCGAGCGTGCCTTCGGCCGACTTGCCGGTGAACACGGCCGCACCCACGATGGGTAAGGCAACCACCGCGAGCAGCAGTCCGCAGAGGATGCTGGTCACCACGAATATGGTGCCGGTGCGCAGGCGGCGGAACGGTCCGGTGCGACCGGATCGGTCGGGTGGCGTCATGGTGGGCAGGTCACTCCGGTTCGTGGGAAGGCATCAACGACAACAACTCCGCGAGTGCGTCGTCCGTTCCGCCCGCCCGGGTGAGTGCCCTCACACGCGGCTTGCCCGGCCAGCAAACGCGGGGGCCAGGTCATCGGCTACCTCTTACGGATGATGCACTGGTGGTCGACGCCGCCAGCGTCCCCAGGCAGCACCGCGGGTCGCACACCCACGCCCGCCGGTCCAGCCCATCCTCAGCACCAAGGAGTACGCAGTGACCCAGCAGCCCTCGATGACCAGCGACGCCGACGTCCGGGCCCGAGTCGAGTCACTGTTGACGGAGTTGACCACCCCGGAGAAGGCTGGACAGCTGACCCAGTACTTCTACCTGGGATTCATCCGAAACGAGGTCGCCGACGGCGCCCCCAGCCAGCCGGAACTGGTCGAGGCGGCGCTGACCCGCGGTGGGGTCGGCTCGCTCCTGTTCTTGATGGACCCGGCCGAGATCAACCGGCTGCAACGCCTCACCATCGAGGGCAACCGGCTCGACATCCCCGCCCTCGTCGGGTTCGACGTCATCCACGGCTTTCGCACGATCATGCCGGTGCCCATCGCCATGGCCGCCTCTTGGGACCCCTCAATCATCGAGCAGGGCCAGGCTGTGGCCGCGCGCGAAGCACGCTCGGTCGGCATTCACTGGGCGTTCGCCCCGATGGTCGACCTCGCTCGCGACCCGCGCTGGGGCCGGATCATCGAAGGCGCGGGTGAGGACCCCTATCTGGCCAGCTCGGTCGCCGCCGCTCAGGTCCGAGGCTTCCAGGGCGCTCGGCTGGGCAGCGCCGAGCGGGTGGTCGCCGGCCCCAAGCACTTCGCCGGCTACGGCGCCGCCCTGGGGGGCCGCGATTACGACGAGTCCAACATTTCCGACGCGGAGCTGTGGAATACCTACTTCCCGCCGTTCAAAGCCGCCATCGACGCCGGCGCCGGCACCATCATGTCCGCCTACATGGATCTCAACGGCGTCCCCGCGGCCGGGAACCGCTGGCTGCTGAGCGACGTGCTGCGCGACCGCCTCGGCTTCAACGGCTTCGTGGTCAGCGACGCCCAGGCCGTGCACGATCTGGTCACCCACCACTTCGCCGCAGACCTGTCCGATGCCGCTGGTCGGGCTCTCCACGCCGGCAACGACATGGAGATGACCTTCGCCGACCCCGCCTTCGACCATCTCACCGCAGCCGTGGAGGACGGCCGGGTGTCGGTCGAGACCCTCGATGACGCGGTGCGCCGGGTGCTCGCGATCAAGGTGCGGCTCGGGCTTTTCGAGGAACCGTACGTCGACGAGGACACCGCGGCTGAGGTGCTGGCCGACCCGGCTCATCGGGAGGTCGCCAAGATGGCCGCCCAGCGCTCGGCGGTGCTGCTCCGCAACGAAGGCGCTCTGCTGCCGCTGGCCGTCGACCAGCTGAACTCGATCGCCGTGATCGGCCCGCTCGCGGACTCGCCGCGCGACACTTTGGGCCCGTGGGTCTTCAACTACGACCTGGCCGAGACCGTCACCGTGCTGGACGGCATCAAGGCCCGGGTCGGGGACGGGGTCAGAGTCGAGTTCGCTCCCGGCGTCCGGCCGGCTCAGCGCCGCTACCCCTCGATGTTCGACATGTGGCCGGACAACAGCCCGGTCGATCCGGCCGACTTCGACGACGATGACGAGGTCGCCAAGGCCGTCGAGCTGGCGGCGAGTAGCGACGTGGCCGTGGTCGTGGCCGGGGAATGGCAGAACATGATCGGTGAGGGTGCCTCTCGCTGCTCCCTCGAGCTTCCCGGCCGTCAGCTGGAGCTGATCCAGGCCGTAGTCGCGACCGGCACCCCGGTCGTGCTGCTGATCATGAACGGGCGGCCGATCGATCTGCGGTGGCCGGCCGAGCACGTACCGGCCATCCTGGACATCTGGTATCCCGGCACCCACGGCGGCCACGCCGTCGCCGCGCTGTTGTTCGGCGACGACTCCCCCGGCGGCAAGCTGCCGTTCTCCTGGCCTCGGACCGGCGGACAGGTGCCGATCATCTACAACCACACCCGCAGCCACGACCCCGAAAACCAAGGGCGCCGCTACTGGGACATCGAGAGCACGCCGCTGTTCCCGTTCGGGTACGGGCTGAGCTACGGGCGTTTCCGCTACCACGACCTGACGCTGAGCAGCGACTCGGTGTCCCCGGACAACACCATCACCGTCTCCGCCACGGTGACCAACAGCAGCGGTCGCGCGGCCGAGGAGGTCGTCCAGCTCTACCTTCACCAGCGGTACGGAACCTCGTCCCGTCCGGTGCGTGAGCTGAAAGGCTTCGAACGGGTCGCGGTCGAGCCGGGCGCCTCGGTGACCGTCGAGTTCACCGTCGGACCAGCAGAGCGGAGCTACTGGAGCGCAGCCACTCACGACTGGGTGATCGACGCGTCAGTCTTCGACGTCTGGGTGGGCGGTGACTCGACCGCCGGTCTGCAGGCGACGTTCACCGTCACCCCTGCCTAGTAGCCGGTCATACTTGAATCCTGGCTGCCCGGACGACCGGCTGGCGTGAGCCTGGACGAAGGCGGATCGGCTTGACCAAGCACTGGCACATCGCGCTGGCTGTGTTGGTCGTGGCCGGTTTCCTGGTCGGCGTACTCGTCGTCGTGGTTTTGGCCCAGCCCACCGACCGCCGGGTGGCACTGCCGGCCATCTCAGTCCCAGCTCCGACCAGACCCGCTCCGACCAGACCAGCGCCGGCCCCGACCACCGCCGGATCGAGCCCGACTCCCACCGCCAAGTCCCCGGGTCCGCCAGTGGACACGGTGCACGTGGGCGACCGCTACCGACAGCGCTACGACGGTCGCTACGTCGGGTGGGACGACGTCCTCGCCGCGGGCAAGCCGCTGCCCAAGATCAGCAAGAAGTGTCGCTCGAGTTGGCGAGGGACCCCAAGAGACGAAGCCTTGGACTGGGACAAAGCCAGCTATCTTTGCCTGGACTCTCTCACCGGAAACGGGTTCAAACCTCAAGGCGTCGGCGGCACGGGTGCCACCAAGGGTTACCTCATCGGCTCCCGGGCCGCCGGCCACCGCAACATCGTGGTCGTGAGTTCCTACTCGACCACCAAGGAGAAGGGGCTGCGGTTCCCGCATCGACCAGGCGTCACCGACGCGACCCGGTTGACCGTGATCGATTTGGATCGCGGTCGCTACAACCAGGTCGAGGTGGTCCGTCCGACCGGCCCCAGCTCGTTCAGCGCGCTGGACTCCCACGGCAGCGGGTTCGTCTGGGTCGGCCAGTACATGTACTCCTCGACTCTCAGCACGCTGTGGATGTACAACGCCGACGACCTGATGGAGATCGACGGGCGCTTCGTGCTGCCGGCAGTCGCCCGGTGGAGTGTCCAGGGTGCCGGCGGCTTCTCCAGCATAGGGGTGGATCGATCGACCAGCCCGGCGACGTTGACCGGGATCAACTACAACGAGAACGGCACGAGCTGGTCGCAGAGCTTCGAGCTGGATCGCGACGGACGGCTCGTACGCGGCTCTACCGAAGCCAAGCACGAGCTCAATCTGTCCAGCACGTTCGGAGCCGGTCCGTCGTCGGTCCGTAGCACCCGGTCCGCGATCATCCCCGGCACAAACTTTCAGGGAATCGGAGCCACCGGGCCGTACCGTCTGGTCAACTCCTCCTCACTGAAGCTGGGCAGTCGGCGGGTCGGAGACACGCTGCTGGTGCTGAAGAAGAACAAGGTCATCGGCCGATTCGCCATGCCCAAAGAGAACGTCGAGTCGGTGTACGTCGACTACCGGCGCCACACCTACGTCACGGTGACCGAGCACGGACAGCAGTTCATGTTCTGGATTCCACTGGATCACCTGGTCAGCCGCGCCGAGCGCTCGTGACCGCTACTCGCCCGGATACCAGCGGACAGTCCCGCCGTAGATGTCATCCTCATCGAGGGTCCGATCGTCGCCCGGAGCTGGTGCCGGCCGGTCGTCGCTGCCCAGCAGCACCCGGGTGAACAACTCAGCGTCGGAACGCATGTCATCGACGCTGGCGGCCAGGTCGTCGTCGGTGACCTCTCGGCCCGCACGCGCCGCGCGGAGCACGACCCGGCGGACCACCTCCTTGGCGAAGGAGGCCGTGACATCCTCCGTCTGCGCCGCGGCACTCGCCAAGGCCCGCTTCGAGAGAGGAAGCCGGCCGGCGTACAGCCGAAGCAGGCGCAGTCGGCCGAGACGGTCGGGTTTGGCGATCTGTACGGCCAGATCTACCCGGCCCGGACGCTCGGCCAACGCCCGCTCCAACAGGTCGGGCCGATTGGTGGTCAGGATGAAGGTCACGTCCGCGTCGCCGTCCAACCCGTCCAGAGTCTCCAGGGTCTCAAACAGCGCGGCGTTGGTGTCGCCACCGCGTTCCTCCGCGATCAGATCACAATCCTCCAGCACCACGATCGCGGGCTGGGCGGCTCGCGCCAACCGGGCGGCGTCGCCGAGCAGATCGAGAGTCCGGCCCGACAGCAGCACCGCAGTTGTGTCCGGCGTCCGGCTGAGCAGGTGTCGGATGATGTGGGTCTTGCCGGTGCCGGGCGGTCCGTAGAGCAGCACTCCCCGCTTGAGGTGCTGACCGGCGGCGAGCAGGCGGTTCCGGTGCTCACCGATCCCGACGACGTGGTCGACTATCCGGTCCAGTTGACCGGAGGGCAGGATCACCTGGTCGGCTGTGACGTCGGGTCGGGTGAGGAAGGTCAGCTGGCCGCCGGGCGCGTGATAGTCGAAGTCGTTGGGCTGGAAGCTCAGCACCTGGCCGCGCAGCCGACTGTTGGCCGACATCAGCGCGCGGACCCGAACCAGCAGGGACTCCGCAGCCGACGGATTCGCGGCCAGCACCTCCAGGGTGTACTGCTCGCGCCCGTACTGGGGGCTCGGAGTGCGTTGCATCCAGACGATCGGTTCGCCGTCGACCAGGACCAAGGTGATGCCGAAACCGACCACGCGGCGGTCGGAGTCCGGTCCGGTGGGGACTCGGACATGACCGACGGAGCCGAGCCGGAAGTTCCAGTGGCTGCGCTCCAGGAACTCCGTGAACGAGTCCAGCCCGTGCTTGCCGACGCCACCACTGACCCCGACCAGTCGTCCACGGTGCTCGCTGCGGATCAGGTCGAGCGCCAGGTCGACGTCGACGATCTGGTGCGGCGGGAAGGCCTCCACCACCGGATCGACCTCGGTCAGCGCGACGCCGAGAAAATCGACCACCTCCCGGCCGATGTCGGTCAGATCGCCACCGGTGTCGGCATGGCCAACCATCACCTCCAGGAAGCGGGAGAACGTGGCGGCGAATGCGGCCACGTCGGGTTGCGACGTCACGGTCGGCTCGTCCTCAGGCATCGCTCTAGTGTGCCGGATCTATGCTTCGCGTCAGTATGAGCGACACCGACGACTCACCGACTCCCAACTCCCGCCCGGCGAATGAGACCATGCGCGCGCTGGTGTTGCACGGTCCGCGTGACGCGCGAGTCGACCGGGTCGCAGTGCCTCAGCCGGCCCTTGGGGAACTACTGGTCCGGATCGAGCTGGCCGGAATCTGCGGGACCGATGGCGAGCTGGCCGCCGGCACGATGGCCTACTTCGCGCGTGGTCTCACCCATTTCCCGCTCCGGCCGGGGCACGAGTGGACCGGAACCGTGGTCGCCGCCGGTTCGGCCTCGGAGGGACTCTGGGTGGGATGCCGGGTGGTCGGGGACACCATGCTTGGCTGCGGTACCTGCCCAGCCTGTCGCGGCGGTCGCCACCACGTGTGTCGTCAGCGACGCGAGGTCGGCATCACCGACGGCTGGCTGGGCGCTTTGAGCGAGTACGCGGTCGTCCCGACCAGGTTCGCCCACTACGTCCCCGACTCGGTGGCTGCGGAGGCGGCGGTCCTGGTCGAGCCGGGAGCCAACGCGCTGCGCGCCGTGCGCGCGGCCGAATCCCGACCCGGATCGACGTTGCTGATCCTGGGTGACGGCACGATCGGGCTGCTAGCAGCGCTGTTCGCCGTCGACGCCGGAGCCGAAGTCACCGTCTGCGGTCTCCGGCCCGATCGCCTCGCCCTGGCCGGCCGCATCGGAGCCCGCCACACCCTAACCACCGACACGGCGTCCCAACTGCCGCGATCCTCCTACGACGCGGTGCTGGACGCGACCGACGATTCCGCGAGCCCGGCCTCGGCCCTCGACCTGGTCCGCCCTGGTGGTCGGGTGGCGCTCATCGGCCTAGCGGAGCGGTCGAGCACGATCGACACTCGCGACCTCGTGCTTAGCGACGTCGCCGCAGTCGGCATCCTGTCGGGCTCGCCTGCCTTGGCCGACACCCTGCGCGCGTACGCCAGCGGGCTCGACCCCACTCCGGTGGTGGGCGACATCATCGCGCTGACCGACGTGCCGGTCCGACTGGCCGGTCTCACCTCCAGCGGCCCAGGCCCAAAGACCCTGGTCGATCCATGGCGGTGAAGGTGACCACAACCCTCTAGCTCGCGTACAGCTGCAGCTCGCGGCCGAACCGGTCGGCGATCATCACCAGTCGGTCCAGGTCAGGATCGCGCAGAATGATCATGCCGTCGGAGATCAGGGTGGCCCGCCAGTCCCGGCGGTGGGCGCCGATCGGCAGCAGGTCCAGCACGCAGACGCTGTTCGCGTACTCGGCCATCAGCCGATCCAGTCCCTCGACGTGAGTGATGTGCCCAGAACCCCTGGCCCGCTTGAAGATGCTGACCGCGTTGTAGGGCCGCTGGACCGTCTCCGTCTGGCCTGTAATCACCGCTTGGGCCCAGATGGCGAACAGGTCGGCGTCGCAGGCGTAGTTCATCAGGTCGACGGTGCGGGCACCCGGCGGCCGCGCGCCGATCTCGCCGAACACCACCTCCCCGTCGGCCTTGCGATACCACTCCATGTGGGTGAATCCGGCGGTGAAGCCCAGAGCGCTGATCACCTGGCGCCCCATCTGGATCCCGTCCGCCAGTTCGGGCCGGTCGAGATCGCGCAACGCGATGGTCTGCGGACTGATCCACTCGTGCGATCGGGCTTGCAGTGGCCGGGGCCGGTACCAGCTGACGTTCTCGTACCGGATCTCGCCGGCTCCGCACACGGTGTCGTAGGTGAACTCCTCGGCCTCGATGAATTCCTCGACACTGACCACCTCGACGTGCCCGATCATCGGCAGCACGGATTCGAGTTCGGCGGGCGAGCCGATTCGGTAGGTGTCCGCGGATCCGGCGCCGGCGATCGGCTTGATGATCAGCGGGTAGCCGATCTGCTCGGCCGCGGCGTAGATGCCGGCGATGGTGGAGGTGCTCGCGTGCCGCGGGGTCCGGATCCCGGCCGCATCGAGGACCTGCTTCATCAGTTCCTTGTCCCGAAACGGCAGTGTCTGTTCCACGGTCATGCCGGGAAGCCCGAGGTTCTCCCGGATTCGGGCGGCCAGCACCATGTACGGCTCCCACAGGCACTCGACCTGGTCGATCCGCACGTGCTGGGACAGCCCCCGCAACGCGGCCAACACCGCCTGCTCATCGGCCAGGGAGACGTGTTCGTAATGAGCCAGCGAGCTCCGGGCCTGTTCCGGGAGCGCGCCGACCGGCTGATCACCCACTCCGATCACGCGCGCGCCGGTCTGAGCCAGCGCGCGGGTGAAGTAGGCCATCTCCAGCGGAAAGCCCGGGGACAACATGACGACGTTCACGATCCCAACTCCACCATGATCACAGCCCCTCGACCAGCTCGACTCGCAGCGTGGTGATGATCTTGTCCAGGGCCTCTTCGACGACGGCGGTGTCGGGGTGCCGGACGGTGACGAAACCGTCGCCCTCGTAGGAGCTGGATGCGGGCTGCCCCGGCTGCGGCAGTCGGGTGTCGACCACCAGGTGTCCGATGTCGGCCTGTAGCGCCTCGATACCGTGCACGGTGCGGACCCGCCCCCGACCCAGGCCCCGAAGGTAAGCCGTCCCGCTGGCGTAGCGTCGCTCCGAAAGCGGGAAGCTGCCCTTGATCACCAGCTCGGCCCAGGTCGAGTAGAAGTCCAGCTCGTAGGAGTACCCGATCATGGACGCGATCTGGGATCCCGGCGGTCGGGCGCCGACCTCGGAGATGGCCACCGTCCCGTCCGGTCGTTCGAACCACTCCATATGGGAGAAGGCGTCGCGGACCCCGAGAGCGGTCAGTGCGGCCGGCCCAGCTGATCGGATACCCGCGTACTCGGGTCCGGAGATGTCTCGGGGGAGCAGCACGGTCCATTGCACCCACGGAGTCCGGAGCACCTCCAGCGGCGGCGGGCGATAATCGGCGATCGAGGCCCAGATCGTCCTGCCGTCCAGGGTGACGCTGTCGAAGGTGTGCTCCTTGCCGGTCAGGAACTCTTCCAGCAGCCACACCTCGCCACGCTCACCCTGCGCCGCCGTCAGCCAGGAGGCGAAGTCGGCCTCGGAATCCAGTCGGAAGGTGGCTTGAGCTCCCGCGCCGTCCGGCGGTTTGGCCACGATCGGGAAGCCGACGAGATCGCGGAAGGCCAGCGCCTCTGCGGTGTGGTGGATCAAACGGTGCCGGGCACACGGCAGTCCGGCCGCCGCGAGCACCGACTTCATCTGCGACTTGTCTCGCACGTTGGTCGCGACCCGCTCGCTCATCCCTTCGATACCGAGCGCGTCCCGAACCTGGCCCAGCGGCACCTGCAACTGCTCGAGCGCACCGATCAGTCGCTCGACCGGCCCGAGCTGTCCCGACAGACCACGGACGGCATCGGCGATCTGCTGCGGATCGAGCGCATCAGCGACCTGCCAATGACCAGCCAACGCCTGTTTCAGGACAGGTGAGAGCCGATCGGAGGACTCGGTCGTGATCACCGCCAGCTGCACCCCCGGCAGCCGAGCCGCCGACAGAACGAACCTCGACGTGGCTTCGAGCAGGTACGGTGCGACAAAGGCGGCGACAACCATAGTGGAACGCTAGCGGTCCCCGTACGCCGTCGCCACCTCCCTCACCCGGAGCAGCCGCGCTGTGGGATCGATCACCGATAGCGGCACGTACGCGACACGTCTCCACATCTGATCGAGACGGCGGCGCAGGCATTGGTGGTCGGCGGCGCCCGACTGGTTGGCATCGACTCCGTGAACATCGATGACAGTGGCTGTGGTTGGTCGGGGGTTCGACCACCGGAATGTCGGCGGTGAGCAGCGTGGTGTGGACGGGCCGGTAGCCGCCACCGTGAACCGCGCGCGACAGCTGCTGCCGCCGACTGCCCGCGCCGCGAATCGGCCACGGTGGCCTTACGTCCTGGCGAGCCCAGACTTTGAGCGGGTCGTACAGTCCAATGGCGCCTACTGTAGGACCGTGGTCACCGCTGAAGCCCATGATGTGGTTGTCGTCGGAGCCGGCAACGGTGGTTTGTCGGCGGCGGCGCTGCTGCGGCGACGGGGCTGTCGTGACGTGGCGCTAGTCGAGCCTTCGGCGGTGCACGTCTATAAGCCGCTGCAGAACTATGTCGGTTGCGGTGTGGCTCGGCTGAGCGAGTTGACGCGCTCTCAGGCGGAGTTGATTCCCAAGGGCGTGCGTTGGTATCGCACAAGTGCGGTCCAGGTCGACGGTGCCACGGGTACGGTGCGCTGCGCCGACGGAACGATCCTGACCGGCGGGGATGTGCTACTGGCGCCTGGCGCGGTGGTGGACTGGGGCGGTCTGCCAGGCGCCGTTGAGGGCCTGCGGACCGGCCGGGTATGCACCACGTTCGTGGACACGGAGCTGCGGCGGACGGCGCGGATGATCGACACCCTGCGTCGGGGTCGGGCGGTGTTCACGGTACGTTCCCAGCCGGCGTCAGGTCGAGAGACCGCGTTCAAGCCGTTGTTCCTGGCCTGCGACAGCTGGCGTCGGGCCGGAGTGCTGGACGCCATCGAGGTCGTTTTGGCGCACGAGGACGCGCGGCTGCACCCGGTGGCCGCGATCGCCCGGGAGATTGCTCGTCATCTTGATCGCTTCGGCGTCACCGTTCGGCTCGGCACCTCGGTGTCAGCGGTAGAGCAAGGGGACACCGTGCTGCTCGACGGGATCTCGGGCCCGGAGCGGTTGCCCGCGGACCTGATCCATCTGCTGCCGCCCTACGCCGCGCCAGCCTTGGTCGCCGACTCCGGCCTGGACGCCCTCGGGACCGGTGGATTCCTCGCGGTCGATCCCGAGACGCTGCGACACCGCCACTATGAGCGGATTTGGGGCGTGGGTGACGCCTGCGACCTCGGGGACGCCCGAACGGGTGGCGCCTTGCGCCACCGGGTCAAAGTCGCGGTCGACAACATCCAACGCTCCCGACGCAGTCTCCGGCTGAGCCGCTACGACGGCTACACGGTCGCGCCGATCGCCACCGGACACGGGCGACTGTCCTTCGGCGAGTACGACCGACAGCTCCGGGTCCGGCGCTCCCTTCCCGTACCGGACCAGATCCGGTCCCGCCGGATCTGGTGGTGGCTCGACCGGTACGGGTTGCCGCAGGCCTATTGGCACCGCATCCTCAAAGGGCGTCTTTGAGTACTTGCCGTCAGCTGCGGGTTCAGGAGCCGGGATTGGGCTGGAAGACTCGGGTGTCGTAGTAGGTGCAGAACCGGCTCACCTGACCCTGGTCGTTGAAGTCGAGGAGGCTGACCCCGGCGTAGGTGATGTCGGTGCCGTGGGCGAGCTGGGCCGAGCTGGTCCATTCCAGCACGCCGATGTCGGAGTAGTGGACGCGGTTGAACGTGGACTGCACCTTGGTGAACTGGCTCAGGTACTCGGTCCAGAACCTGTGTGCTCCGTCATGATCGGTCAGTTGTTGCCTGGTCTCTGGTCGGACCAGCTCGGTGTCGTCGGCGAAGACGGCTGAGACGAACGAATCGACGTCTCCGCTGGCTTCCAGCTCGGTGAGTCGATCGGCGAACTGCTGCGCAAGATTGGTCATGGCTCCTCATCGGATCGGGGACTGTCTTCTCCCATTCGGACGGAATCCGACTCCGTGATGCGCCTCGGCCGGAGGAAATCTCCAGCAAAGCCGGTTCAGACTGCGAACTCGGTCAACCGTCCTCAAGCGCGAGGTCCCCGACCGGCGGGCCGGGAACGGCGAAGTCCCAGTTCAGAGTGCACCCAGGCTGACCAAGGCTTGACCGTGCCCCACCGTGTGGCCAGGCATGAAGGTCATCGTGCCCGGCCATTCGGCGGTCGACTTCAGCGGGTAAGTCGGTCCCCGGTCGGTACGCTCAGACGGTGTCGCGGGCTGTCGGGACCGTAGGAGCCGTATTCAGTCTCCACGACCTCGATCCAGTCGGGAAACGCCGCCATGATCATCACGTCGACCTGCTCGGTCGAGTCCAGCCTGAGCGACCAACGCTCCGCCAAGCACACCAAGCCGCGCTTCTCCAACAGTCGCACGGCGGCCGCGGCCGGGCCTGCGCTGGCGAGCGGATAGCCGAAGAGGGTCCGCGGGGTGACCGACGGGTCGTCGCCGTCGAGGTAGCCGACAAGTTCGTCGTCAGAGCCTCGCCTGTACGGGCGCCACGTGCTGGGAATCATGAGTCCAGTAGACCCAACCTGGTCGGCGATTTCCACCGGGTTAAGCGGTTGCGGTCGGAGCGGTGTCGTCGGCCGCCGCCGCACGTAGCCGCTTCCTCTCACTCCTCCGCTCGACCAGCGAGTAGAGCACCGGCACCAAGAGCAGGGTGAGGATGGTGGACGACACCAGACCGCCGATGACCACGATCGCGAGCGGCTGGGAGATGAAAGCCCCGCCTCCGGTCAGCCCCAGACCCATCGGGACGAGCGCGAAGATCGTCGCGCATGCGGTCATGATGATCGGCCGCAACCGAAGTCGGGCGCCGTCGGTGATCGCACTCTGAAGATCCTCACCCTTGGCCCGGTACTGGTTGATTAGGTCGATCAGCACGATCGCGTTGGTCACCACGATGCCGATCAGCATCAGCAGTCCGACCATGGACGGAACTCCGAGTGCGGTGTCGGTGATCAACAGACCGGCGACGGCCCCGGTGGCGGCGAACGGGATGGAGACCAGCAAGATCAACGGCTGGATCAGGCTGCGGAACGTCCCCACCATGATCAAGAAGACGAGCGCGATCGCGACCAGCATGGCCAGCCCGAGCTGACTGAACGCTTCTTGCTGATCGGTTGCCGCCCCACCGAGCTCGGCCGAGACCCCAGCCGGGAGATCGTCGATCCCCGCGAGCGTGGTCTGGATCGTGCCACTCAGACTGCCCAGATCAGAGGTATCAGGGGTTCCGGTGATGGTCACCGAGGGATCACCCTCGATCTGGGTAACCGTGGTCGGCGACGACACCTCTTTGACGTCAGCCACCGTCTTGACTCGGATGGCGCCGGCCCGGATGTCGGCCAGATCCTGCTGATCCTCGGCCAAACTCTTCTGGTCGTCGGCCAACGCCTTCTGGTCGTCGGTCAGATTCTCGGTTTTCGACCGCTGCTCGGCCGTGTCGACCTGCTGGTCGGTCACCGAGTCGATCTGGTCATTCAGCTGATCGATCGCCTTGTCTGATTGCTTGACGGCCGCCTCCAACTGCTTGATCGCGGCTTCCGCCTGTCCCACGGCCCCGGACGCCGCGCCGAGCTGGGACTGCCAGGCCTGCAGATCCTGGCGGTACTTGAGCGCCTGCACCTCGGCCGCTACCGAGGCCTCTGATCCCGGTCCTCCACGCTGCTGTGCGCCTCCCTGAGCGCCAGGTTGTTGTGCGCCTCCCTGAGCGCCAGGTTGTTGTGCGCCTCCCTGAGCGCCAGGTTGTGGTGAACCTCCCTGCGTGGAGGGGAGCGGTGTGGCCGGGTCCTGAGCCGGCGGCTTGGGCGGCTTGGGCGGCTCGGGCTGGTCGGCCCGGATCTTGTCCAGTTCACGTTTTGCCTTGGTCAGTTGACTCCTGGCGTCACTCAGGTCGTCCCGGGTGTCAGAACGGGCGTCGATCGCTTTCGTCCGCTGCTTGCGGAGCTCCTCCAGCGAGTCCGCGGTGGCCTCGTCCTGCTTGGCCTGCTGTTCGTCGCCCATCGCCTCCTGCCGGTCCGACAGCTTCTCCTGTCGTTTGGTCAGCTTGTCTCCCCGCTTCTCCAGCTTGTCCGACGCCTTCTCCTGCGCCTTGGCCTGCTGCAGCTGGCTGACCGGCAACAGCAAGTTGGCAATGTCCTTGGGGGTCGGATCGGTCGCGTCTTGGGTCCGGACCCACACCTCACGCTGCTCCCCTGACCGCGTGACGTCGCCCACCTTGGTGCCCCGCAGGGCTCCAGCCACAGCCTGACCGATCTCAGCCTGGGTGAAGCCGAGATTTGCCGCCTTCTTGTGGTCGACCTGGATCTCGAGCACCTTGCGCTTCTCGGCGAGGTTGCTGCGCACGTCGGTCAACCCAGGGATACCGGTGAGCGCGGCCTCGACCCGCTCGGCACCGGCGCGGAGATCCTTGGCGTTCTCGCCCTTGACGGTCACCGTGATGTCGCTGTTGGTGGACCCGTTCGCAGCCTGGGTGATGGTGATCTTGCCGGCGCTGTCCCCCAGCTCGGCGAACTCGGACTCCAGCTCCGGCTTGAGCTGGTCGGCGGTAGTGCCGTCGGCGAGGTTGACGGTGATCTCGACCGTGTTGGCCCCAGTGCCCACACCGGCGTAGATGCTCCCGCCGATCGTGGTCAGGTAGTCCTTCACCCGTGGGTCGTCGGCCAGCACCCCCTCGATTTTCTTGGCTGCGTCGCTGGTGGCCCCGATCCGGGTGCCGGCCGGGAGTTCCTGTTGGATGGTCAGCACGGAGTCGTCGCTGACCGAGCCCAGGAAATCGGTCTTCAGCAGGGTGGAAGCCCCCATGGTGCCGACGAACACCAGTGCCGCCACCGCCAAGGTCATCACCGGATGGCGTAGCCCCCAGTGCAGGACGGGCAGATAGCCCTTCTGCAGACGGGTGACCTTCGCTTCCTCCGCCGTGTGCGTGGTGGTGGTCGCGAAGTCGGTGTCAACCGGCCCGGCTGCCGCCGTGGCGACCGCAGGCGCCGCCACCGTCGCAGCCGTGGCCCCGCCGGTGACGGCAGCCACCCCGGCCGCCGCCTTCGTCCTGCGCTTGCCCCCGCGCAGGAACCAGTACGCCAGCACGGGCACGACAGTCATCGACACCAGCAGAGACGCGCCGAGCGCAACCGCCACCGTGATCGCAAACGGTCGAAACAGCTCACCGGTTACGCCGGAGACGACCGCGACCGGTAGGAAGACCGCGATGGTCGTGGCGGTCGAGGCTGTCACCGCTCCGGCCACCTCCTTGACCGAGGCGACGATGTCGGCTGGCGTCAGCGCGGCGTGCCCGGTGTCGCGACGCTTGATGTTCTCCAGCACCACGATCGAGTCGTCGACCACCCGACCGACCGCGACGGTGAGGGCGGCGAGGGTGAAGATGTTCAGAGAGAAGCCTCCGACCTGCAGACCGATCAGCGCGATCAGCAGCGACAGGGGGATGGAGATGGCGGTGATCAGGGTCGAGCGGACCGACCACAGGAAGAGCAAGATCACCAACACGGCGAAGACCAGTCCCAGCGCCCCTTCGACCGTGAGGTCGTGGATGGACTGCTCGATCAGCGGCGCCTGGTCGAAGACGATGCTGAACTTGGCATCGTTGCCGATGGTGCGCTCCAGTCCGGGCAACGCGTCGGCAACGGCGTGGGAAATGGCGACGGCGTCGCCGTCGGACTCCTTGAGCACCGTTACGCTCAGCGCAGGCCGGCCGTCCGCGCGGGCTAACGAGGTCGACGAGATCGACTCCAGCTTCACGGTGGCCAGCGAGGACAGCGCCACCGGACGGTCCGGTGTCGGCACCGATAACGCCTTCACTTGCTTGACCGAGCCGCTCGAGCCACCCACCTGCACGGCCAGTTCGAGGGTCTTGTCGTAGGCGCTACCAGCCGGCACCACGGTGAGCTGGGACTGCACCGTCTGGGTGACCGCCTGCGCGGTGACGTCGTACTTCTTGAGCTTGGCCGGCTTTAACGTGATGGTCAGCTGTTGGGTGTTCTCACCGGTGACTTCCACCTTCCGCACACCCTTGATCGCGCTCAGCTGGGGCACGACCACGTTCTGCACCAGCCGCCCGGACTCGTCCAGCGAACGGTTCGTGGAAGCCGCCAGCAGCAGCACCGGGATGTCATCGGTGCTCCCGGTGAAGACATCGGTCTTGACGTCGTCTGGGAGCGACGGAGCGGTCGAGTCGACGGCGTTGCGGATGTTGCTCAGCACCTTGTCGTCATCGAGACCGTAGTCCCACGAGACGGTGATCGTGGCGTTGCCGTTGGTAGACGTAGATGTGACGTCGGTGACTCCGGAGACCCCGGTTACGGCCGTTTCGATCGGAGTCGATACGTCGTCGGCCACGATCTGCGGGGTGGCACCGGGGTACACGGCCGTGACCAGAGCGGTCGGTACCTGGGTGCTGGGCAGCAGTTCCTGCTTGAGCGCTCCGGCGGCCAGGACGCCGAAGACGACGATGGCGATCGTGACCAGCCCGACGATGAGTCGGTTAGCCAGACTGAGTCGAGTCAGGGACGTCACGGCAACACGATACGTGCGATTCTCCAAATCGTTAGCATCAGCCGTATAGTCAGGGTACCCAAAGGGTTGTCCCCTACTTGCCGACCAACCAGCGAGGACGCCGATGACGATCAGCCACGACGTCGACCGCACCGCTTTGTTGCACCGGCTCGAGCAGTTGCACACCGCCTTCGACCGCCGCGCCCTGTCGACGTGGACCGAGCCGCTGCTGTCTACCCCGTTGACCATGCAACAGCTGAAGGTGCTCACCCTGGTCGCGGCCGAACGCGACCGGGCTTCTGGGCGGGATCTGGCCGAGACGATGGGCGTCTCCGTCGCCACCATGTCCGGTCTGGTCGATCGACTGGCCGAGCACGGCATGGTGCATCGCACCGACGATCCCGACGATCGCCGCGTCCGCCGGCTCGGGGTGACGGCCGCCGGTACCGCGACCTTGCGCAGCCTGCTCAGCAGCCACAACACCATGCCTCCCCCGGTGCTGGATCGGCTGGCCGACGACGACCTGTACGCCCTGGTTCAGGGGCTGTCCGCGCTGGATCAAGTGTTGGAGGACATCAGCCGAGATCGAGCCAACACCTAGACTGCGGTGCCATGGCAATGAGCAAGGGTGACAAGGTCTCCTGGAACACCTCCCAGGGAAAGACCCACGGCAGGACGGTCGAGCAACGGACCAAGAGGTTCACGTTCGAGGGCCAGAAGTTCAACGCGTCGAGCGATGAGCCGTACTGGATCGTCGAGTCCGACAAGACCGGGGCCCGGGCCGCGCACAAACAGTCCTCGCTCGACCCGTCCTGATCACTCGAAGCGGCTAGCGTCTCCCGCACCGACCCGGACGACCTCGGCGGCACCGGACGAGTAGTCGATCACCGTGGTCGGGGTCTCCCCACAGTCGCCGGAGTCGAGCACCGCGTCGAGCTGATGCCCGAGCCGCTCGGCGATCTCCCAGCCCTGGGTCATCGCGTCGGCGTCGCCGGGCAGCAACAGCGTGCTGGACAGGATCGGCTCCCCCAGCGCCTCCACCAACGCGTGGGCTGTCCGATGATCGGGGATGCGAGCCCCGACGGTGCGCTTCTTCGGATGCAGCATCCGGCGCGGGACCTCGCGCGTCGCCGGCAGGATGAACGTGTACGGTCCCGGCGTCGCCGCCCGCACCGCTCGGAACACGTCGTTGTCGAGGTGGACGAACTGACCCAACTGTGCGAAATCTCCACACACCAGGGTGAAGTGGTGATGCTTGTCCAGATTGCGGATGGCCCGGATCCGATCGAGTCCGGCGGCGTTGCCGAGTTGGCAGCCGAGGGCGAAGCCCGAGTCCGTGGGATAGGCGATCAGCGCGTCGTCGCGGAGCATCGCCACGATCTTGTCGATCGTGCGCGGCTGAGGGTTGTCCGGGTGTACGTCGAAGTAGCGCGCCACCTACGGCACACTAGCCAGTGGCGGGGTCCGATACGTTGTCGGCATGGTTTCCAAGGTCGCACTGCTCACCGCGGGAGGCTTCGCCCCGTGTCTCTCCTCAGCCCTCGGCGGGCTGATCGAGCGCTACACCGCACTGGCTCCGGAGGTCGAGATCATCGCCTACCGGTACGGCTACCAAGGCCTGCTGTCCGGTGATTTCCTGACCGTCACCCCGAAAGTCCGGGACTCCGCCGCCATCTTGCACCGGTTCGGCGGCTCACCGATCGGCAACTCGCGGGTCAAGCTGACCAACGCCGCCGATCTGGTCGAACGAGGACTGGTCGCCGAAGGCGTCGATCCCCTCAAGGCGGCCGCTGATCGACTCACCGAGGACGGGGTCGACGTCCTGCACACGATCGGCGGCGACGACACCAACATCACAGCGGCGGACCTGGCCGCGTATCTGCATGAGCACGACTATGAGCTGACCGTCGTCGGCCTGCCCAAGACCATCGACAACGACATCATCCCGATCCGGCAGTCCCTTGGTGCCTTCACCGCCGCCGAGCAGGGCGCTCGATTCGCCCAGAACGTCTTGGGTGAGCACAACTCCGGTTCACGGATGCTGATCGTGCACGAGGTGATGGGTCGGCACTGCGGTTGGTTGACCGCGGCGACCGCCCGGGCGTACCGGGAGTGGCTCGACACCCAGGAGTGGGTGCCCGGCATCGGGTTGGCCCGCGACGGCTGGGACGTGCACGGGGTGTATGTGCCCGAGGCGCGTTTCGACCTGGAGGCCGAGGCGTCCCGCCTCACAACCGTGATGGACGAAATCGGGTCGGTCAACTTGTTCGTGTCCGAAGGCGCCGGGCTGGACACCATCGTCGCCGAGCTCGAGGCCTCTGGTGAAGAGGTCGCCCGCGATCCGTTCGGACACGTCAAGATCGACACGATCAATCCCGGCGCGTGGTTCGCGAGCAAGTTCGCCGAACGGTTGGAGGCGGAGAAGGTGATGGTGCAAAAGTCCGGCTATTACTCCCGGGCCGCGGCCGCCAACCCCCGCGACCTCGAGCTGATCCGGTCGATGACCGAACTGGCTGTCGACTGCGCGCTGCGCGGCGAGCCTGGCGTGATCGGCCAGGACGAGGAGGCCGGGGACGAGCTGCGGGCGATCGAGTTCTCCCGGATCAAGGGCGGCAAACCGTTCGATCTGAACCAGGAATGGTTCACCGACCTGCTCGCCGGGATCGGCCAGCCTGTCACCGAGAGGGTCTCCGACCGCTGAGTTTAGCCAGGACCCAGGCGATGACCGCGCCGAGACCGATCCCTGTGGCTGCCCCCGTGGCGTAGCCGGCGCCGAGTCCCAGGCGGACAGTCCGTACGGCCGTCTCCTGGCTCACCATCGTCGGCCCAGGGTCGACCGGCAGCGGCGGGTGCAGCGCGAAACGGACGACGCCCTCGTCGGGATCGGCGAACGCGGGCTCGTCCCAGGTCGCGATCCACGCCGCGATGAACAAGATCAGCTGCGCGAACAGGTTGAAGAACAGCATCACCACGATCACCGGACCGAAGATCACCGCCGCCCGGTTGTCGGAGAACGCGCCGATCAGCCGCGTCGCGCCGTACTGCAGGACGCCCAGCCCGACCGCGCCGAACAGCGCGCCGAGCATAATGATCCGCCGGTTCTCTCGCTGCCGCGGCACGACCACATAGATGTAGCAGAAGGTGAGCCAGCCGGCGATCAGCGACAGCACCGAGGTCAACACCCGCAGCAGCGCTGACGTCAGCCAGGTGTCGCCGTAGCCGAGCCAGTCCGCCACGTCACTGATGAGGTTGGTGGAGATGGTCGCCAGGCCGAACGTAACCGCGATCGCCACCATCAGTCCAGCCATCCTCGCCAAGTTGACCACGACCTTGATCGGGTAGAACTGGGTATCGCGCTGAGCGTCGAAGTCGGTCCGCCATTGCGCGTCGATGGCGTTGCGGAGGTGTCCCATCCAGGCCGCGCCGCTGTAGAGTCCGGTGATCAGTCCGGCGATCCCGATCGCGGTGTAGTTGCGGAGTGTGGTGAGGATGAAGTTCTCGATCTGATTCAAGACTTGCTCATCGGCCCCGCGAAACTGTGACACGGCGAGTTTCGCCACCGTCGTGATCAAGTCGGGACGCAGTTCCACCAGGAAGAAGCCGAGGATGGAGAACGCCACCATCAGCACCGGCACCAGGGCCAAGACCGAGAAGTAGGTGACGCCGGCCCCGAACTGGTATCCGAACCGACCACTGAATCGGCGGGCGGCCCGTTGGATGTGGGCGATCAGCGGGATCCGCAAGATCCGTTCCACCCGGGTCTGGACGTGCTCCGCCCGGGCCTGCACCCGCTCCCTCACTGCCACCCCGACATCCTGACAGCCTCCGACCTCGCGAAGCAGACTGTCCTGGACAGCCTCCACAACCTCCGCAGCCGGATGAGCATTGACACCGCTGCAACTTCTCCGTTGGGTAGGGTGATGAGCACCCTCCTCTCCGAATCCGAGATCGCCGACGGCCTGGTCAGGCTGTCCAACTGGAAGCTCAGCGAGGACCAGACATCGATCTCGACCTCGTTTGAACTCGCCGACTTCGTGGCTGCCCTCGACCTGGTCAACCGGGTCGGTCGCGAAGCCGAGCAGCGCAACCACCACCCCGACATCGACATCCGCTGGAACACCGTGACTCTGGTCCTGTCCACCCACTCTGCCGGCGGCCTGACCGCAGCCGACCTCGAGCTGGCCGGGCGGATCAACGAGGTCGCCGACCAGCCCGGCTAGTCCTCGAACGCCTCCGGTGGCGGACAGGTACAGACCAGATTGCGGTCACCGAACGCCCCGTCGACCCGTCCGACCGGCGGCCAGTACTTCTGGAAGCCCTGGGCCGATATCGGTCCGGCGTGCAGCCCGGCGGGGAAGGCGCCGACCCGCCGTCCGTACGGGTGGGTCCAGTCGTCGTTCACTACCTGGGCCTGGGTGTGCGGCGCGTTCACCAAGGGGTTGTCGTTGGCTGGCCAGTGTCCGCCGGCCACCTCGGCGATCTCGCGGCGGATACCGATCATGGCGTCGCAGAAGCGGTCCAGTTCCTCGGCGTTCTCCGACTCGGTCGGCTCGACCATCAGCGTGCCGGGCACCGGGAAGCTCATGGTCGGAGCGTGGAAGCCGTAGTCGATCAGTCGCTTGGCTACGTCGTCCACGGTGACTCCGGTGCTCTTGGTCAGCGGCCGCAGGTCGAGGATGCACTCGTGTGCGACTCGACCGTTGCGCCCGGTGTAGAGCACGGGGAAGTGCTCGGCCAGCCGGGTGGCCACATAGTTGGCCGCCAAGAGGGCGTGTTGGGTCGCCTCGCGAAGACCGTCGCCGCCCATCATCGCGATGTAGACGTAGCTGATCGGCAGGATCCCGGCCGAGCCGTACGGCGCGGCGCTCACCGCTCCGACCCCCTCCCGGCGGTCCGGATCGGGGTGCTGTCCGTGCGAGGGCAGGTAGGCGGCAAGGTGCTCGCGCACCGCGACCGGTCCGACGCCGGGGCCGCCGCCGCCGTGCGGGATGCAGAACGTCTTGTGCAGGTTGAGGTGCGAGACGTCGCCGCCGAACTCACCCGGCTTGGC
>JAKDLH010000135.1 GCA_030452945.1 Microlunatus sp.
GTACAAAAGTCGGCGGAGGGGTCGGGGTCGGAGGGGTGGTGGTCGGAGGTCATGGCAACTCAGCTCGGATCTAGATGACGGCGGCGGTCAGGTTGGACAACGGCTCGGACAGGGCGTTCACCGCGTCGGACAGCTGTTTGACCTGGTCGGAGGAGAGCTCGTCGTAGGAGATGAAGCCGTCTCCCTTCTTGTACTGGTCCAGCAGGCGCTGCAGTTCGGTGAACTTGGTCTCGATCTGGTCCATCAGCTCGGTCTTACCGCGCGCCTGTAGCAGCGGTTTGAGGCCGTCGAAGGCGACCCGGGCGCCGTCCACGTTGGCTTGGAAGTCCCACAGATCGGTACGCGACCAGTACTCCTCCTCGCCGGTGACCTTGCCAGTGGCGACCTCGTCCAGCAGGCCCTTGGCGCCGTTGGCGATCTGGTCGGCGGTGAACGTCATGTCGCGGGTGCGGTCGTACAGCGTCTTGGTATTGGTCAACAGATCGTCGGCATATTCCTTGCGCTCGGCGTCGCTCATCGCGGTGTACTTCTTCGCCCGCTCAGGCCACAGGTCCTTTTCCATCCGGTGCCACCCGGTCCACTCCTCACCCTCCTCCAGATCGGCCTCGCGGGCGTCCATCTCCGGATCGAGGTCGCCGAAGGACTCGGCCACGGTCTCGATCCGCTCCCAGTGCACCCGGGCGCGCGGGTAGAGGTTGCGGGCCTTGTCGTCCTCGCCGGCGATGAAGGCGGTGGTGAACTGCTCGGTCTTGGTGAGCAGCTGTTCGGTCTGATCGCGGACGTAGGCGCCGTAGAGTGCGTTGGCCTTCTCCACCAGCGCCTTTTCGTCCTCGTTCGGGGCCAGCTCCTCGCCGGAGTCGGGGACGGTGAACTCGGCCCGGATGCCGTCGCCCACCATGCCCGGCTTGCAGGCGGTGAAGTACTCCCCGGGCGGGGTCTGCAGGACCAGGTCCCGGGTCAGCCCGGGACCGATGTTCTCGACCTCGCCGACGATCCGTAGCCCGTCGGAGGCCAGCAGATAGAACTCGTTCACCTGGCCGCCGGTGTTGGTGACGCTGAACCGCAGGTTGCCGGACGGGGCCTCCTGCGCCGACAGCTCGCAGGCTGTGTCGGTGGCGGTGACCGTCACGGTGCGCGGGTCGGCGCCGTCGCCGGAGACCGGGGCGTTGTCGGTGCAGGCCGCCAGCAGCGGCAAGCCGATCGCCAGGGTGACGGTGGCGGTGAGCGTACGGCTGGACGTGAGGCCTGAGCGGGTCAGGGTCATCGGCTGCTTCCTGAGACGGGGACGGGCGGCTCGGCCGCCTTGGCGGGTCGGCTCCGGCGCCGGATGCGGCGGAGGAAGAGGGCCATGGCCGGCACCACGTAGAGCACCCAGGCGGTGGCCTCGAGCCAGGTGGTGGCGGGGGAGAAGTTGAACACACCCTTCAGCACGGTGCCGTACCACGAGGTGGGTGGAATGACCTGGCTGACGTCGAACGCGAGGTTGTGCAGACCGGGCAGGATGCCGGCCTCCTGCAGATCGTGGATCCCGTACGCGAGAACGCCGGCCGCGATGATGATCAAGAACGCGCCCGTCCAGGTGAAGAACCTGGTCAGGTTGATCCGGACCGCACCCCGGTAGAACAGATAGCCCAACACCACGGCGGTGGCCAGTCCGAGAAGGGCGCCGAGCAACGGGACGAGGCTGCTGCCGGTGCCGCGAGTGCTCGCCTGCGTGGCGGCCCAGAGAAACAGCGCGGTCTCCAGGCCCTCGCGTCCGACGGCGAGCAGGGCGACGACCATCAACGACCACGGCTTGGCGTCGGCAGCCTGGTCGACCGCGGCCTTGAGCTCGCCGGACATGGTCGCCGCGGCGCTGGCCATCCAGAAGATCATCCAGGTGACGAAGCCGACGGCCACCAGGGAGAGGAGGCCGCCGATCGCCTCCTGGGCCTCGAAGGTCAGTCCCTTGGGGCCGAAGGTGAGGACGGCCCCGAACAGCAACGAGATGGCGACGGCGACACCGACACCGAGCCAGATCCGCGGCAGCAGGTGGCGGCGGTCGGACTTGACCAGGTAGGCGACCAGGATGCTGACGACCAGCGCCGCCTCCAGCCCCTCACGCAGGCCGATCAGGTAGTTGGCCAGCATTGCTACCTGTCCTCGCGATCAGCGGACGTCGGCACCCGATGTGCACGACCCTCCGCAACCCACATGTAGGTGAGCCTGGCCTAACGTACGGTCAGGGGCCGACGGATCGCAAGCCGGTGTGCTCCAAACCACATTGAATCCCGGAATACTCGCGATCCGCTTTTGAGCGAGATGGAGGGCGGGCGTAAGGGTCGCTAGCGGGCCAGCGAGCGACGGATGACGAGTTCGCCGCGCGCGTACACGCCGATCTGCTGGGTGGCGATTCCGTCCATCACCGCGCCGACCCCGCCGCCCAGGATCGGCACCCGGCGGACGATCGAGATGGCGAGGTTCTTGCTGCCGACCCGCTGGATCAGATCGGACAGGACCTCCTCCGATACCCGCTGGTCCAGATGCGGATCGAACATCGGGGCGGTGGCGATGGCCAACGGGGAGGTAGGGAGCTTGCCGGAGACGATTCTCTGGGCGACCTGTTCGCCGCCGAGCAGGCACATGATCAAGGCGGTGCGGACCCCGTTGTCGGCCAGGTCGTAGCCGCGGAGGTGGGCCATAGCCGCCACCATCCGGGTCTGCACCACGGCGAGTCCGGCCACGTTGGCCGGCATCGTGACTGGGAGGGCGGCGATGCCGCCGAGATTGGTGAGGAAGCCCTGCGCGCCGGCCAGCCGGACGTGGAAGTCGACGATCCCGTCGATCGCCGGATCCACCGAGCCACCGTGGCGTTGCAGCTGGCGGGAGGCGTGTGCCTTGGCGCCGGGCAGCTTGCTCGTCCCGTCGATCGCGATCTCAAGGACCTGACGGAGAGCGCCGCCGGCAACCTGGGGGGTCATCCGGGACGCGACGGGCAGCCCGCGAGCGAACAACCGGCCTACGTCTTGGGCTGACGGCATTCGGACCTCCGGGTCTGGGCTCGCTGCCCAGCGTACGTGTCCAGGCGCAGCCGAGTCGGTCGACGACCCTGGTCTTTCCCTGGGCCTGCCCGGAACGGGTGGATGGTTCGCGGCGGGGTTTCGCGACTTTCGACCACGCGGCCGGATTTCGTGGTGGTGTGGGTCGGGCGGACCGTGACTTTCGACCACGCGGTCGAGTTTCTTGGTGGTGTGGGTCGGGCGGACCGTGACTTTCGACCACGCGGTCGAGTTTCTTGCTGGTGTGGGTCGGGTGCACCGTGACTTTCGACCACGCGGTCGAGTTTCTTGCTGGTGTGGGTCGGGTAGGCCGCGACTTTTGACCACGTGGTCGGATCCAGTGTCCGTGCGGTGCCGGTGGGTGTGATTCCTGACCACGTGGTCGGATATGGCAGTCGGCGGCGTCTGACGGCTCCAGCTGGTGCTTACGTGGACGGAACTCGCCGGTCAGTCCGCAGCGGCAGCCGCTTGCTGAGCAATCTCTTGCAGCGTGGCCAGTTGACTGGAGAACGTCTCTCGGCCGACAGGGGTGAGGGAGAGCCAGGTCCGGGGCCGCTTGCCGACGTACCCCTTCCGCACTCGCACGTATCCGGCGTTCTCCAGGATCGTGACCTGCTTGGACAGATTCGAGTCGCTGACCTGGACGGTGTCCCGCACGAAGGAGAACTCAGCTTCGCCCACGCCGGACAGGGTCGCCATGATCGAGAAGCGGACCGGTGCCTGGATCAGCTCGTCGAGGGAGTGGCGCGGGTGCTCGGTGCCGGGCATTAGCGGGTCTGGCGATACACGACCACGGCGCCCACCAGAGGCGGCAGGGCGGTCGCGATGCCAGCCCCGATCCACCAACCGAGCTGCCCGACGAAGTAGAGGCTGCCAACCACCACGGTGATGATCCAGAGCACTCCCCAGACAGCGATCACGATGCTGTGCAGGGCGCCGAACCGTTTGATCGTGGCGCGCTGCCGATACTGATAGATGGTGAGTGCCGCCACCAGCACCAGCCAGATCCCGATGCCGACCACCGCTCCGAATGAGCCGGGGAAGGCGCCGACGAGTAGGGCGAGAATAAGCGTGCCAATGGCGTACGCCACCAGGTAGTTCGCATACCACCGGCCGGAGCGGCGGGCGGCGTTAGCGAGGCGATCGGCGTCATCGAGCGCCGCTTGCGGGGATTGGTAGGTCATGCCTCCACTATGACAAGTAGTTTCCATCTAGACAAGTACTTCTAGTCGGAAATCTGCTACCGGCAACGGTTCGGCCGCTACTCGGACAACACCGGGTCGAAGTTGCCAACACCTCCGGCGTGGCGGGAGACGGCTCGACCAACACCTGCTCGACATCGTGGGGACACCGAGTCGAGGAGTGGTGATGGTGAGTACGGCAAAGGCGCGTCGGGCGCCGCGGTGCGACCGCGTGGTGGCGGACCTCAACGCCGAGTGGGATCTCCTCCGGGATGGCCGCGACGAGGTCTCGGAGTGGACCGGCCGAAACTCAGGTCTCGTCGCGTGTCGCCACCTCGGAGATGTGCTCGACTTGATCGCGGCGGACCCGGACGCCGTTCTCGGCTTTTTGGTGGCCGAAGCTCAACGGGGCAGCGGCACGGCCGCCCGGGTGGTGCTGCAGGCGATGCTGGGCAAGCTCGTGTTGATGGCTCGCCGCCAGCCGTGGGCAGGAGTCGGCGACTACGTCTCGGCGATGTGGGACTGCATCGCCAGCTTCCCCCTCGATCGTCGACCAGCGCGCATCGCGGCCAACCTCGCGCTCGACACGCACAAGATGGTCGTTCGGGAGAGTCGAATCGCCGCTCAGGTGGTCCTGTGGCCGCACGAGGGCAGGTTCGAGGCCGCAATCGATCGGCAAGCGCAACGAGACGCGCTCGATCATTCACGTGACATCGCACTCCTCACGGCACGCGGCGTGCTCGCTTCGGCCGAGGAACTTGGTTTGGTCGACCAGAAGACCAGCGCAATCCTGCGGTCGGTGTACGAAGACGGACTTTCACCCCAGGAAGTCGCACGGCGGCATGCCATGTCGCCCTCCGGGGTGCGGCAGCGATGCAGCAGGGCGATGCGGGAGCTGGCCAACCACGCCGAGGCGCTGGCGGCAGCCGGATGAGACCCGCAGCTGCTGGCCCGCAAGGAGCTAAACGAGCTGGCAAGAGAGACGGATTCCCTCAGCAACCGCCAAGGCGACACGCCGCGCAATTGCGAACGTCAGCATGTGACCTTTGCCACGTTCGCCGCGAGGAATCGCTGTGAGAGCGCTGCCACGATTAGCACTGAGCCGGGTCGCGTGTATAGCCTCCCGGGCCAGAACGGAGATGACGTGATGATGCTCAAGCAATTCTCAGCCCGAGGACTCGTTGCAGTCTTGGCGGCTGGGTTGCTCGCGTCCGCATGCACGCCGGATCCGGGTCCGACACCGACGGTGTCCTCCAGCCCGTCGGTGGCCTCGACCCCCTCGCCTACACGCCCCGAGACCAAGGCTGAGCGTGCGCAGCGTGAGGCTTTCGAGGCAGCGGAGAGGGCGTACCGGAGGAACTGGATGGAGTCGGGTCGACTTGCGATAGAAGGCGGCGCAAGTAAACCAACGAAGGTGCTGCTGTCGACATCCGCTGGGCAGTACCTGTCGAGCACCATGCAGGACCTCAGGTCTATCAAGGACGACCGATTGCAGGTTTCGGACCCAGGTTCTTTGGAGTGGGTTCGTCGTGGGGCATACGCAGAAGGTGAATTGATCCTGGAGGCGTGTGAAGATTACCGCTCGTCGATCCTCCGCCGACCCAACGGGAAAGTGGTCACGCCCGAAGGCACGCGGGTCTACGAGCAGACGATCACTGCAAAGCGAATTCAGAGCGTCTGGAAGCTTGTTGAGCAGGACACAACCGAGGTGAGCTCGTGTTGAGTTGCCGACGTGGACTGTTCGGTCTGTTTTCCGCCCTCGCCTGTGTGGCGGTGCTGTGTGTACCAATGGCAAGTAAGGCCGAGCGGCCGATTGAACCGAAGGCCTCGGCGAAGTGCAGCGGGGAACTCACCGGCTGCCTTGGCAAAGCAGGTAAGCGTGGATCGAGCGCGACCTCGAACACCATCAGCATCAAGGCCGAGCGGCAGGCACGGGCAGGCGTTGGTGTGAGCGGGACCAGCGGCGATGGCGGCGAGGGCGGTGCTCAGCGACGCCTCGTCTTCACCGCACCGGCTCCCCCGCCCCCGGAGTTCGACGAGTTCACCGACGCATACCTTCCACTCCAAGAGGGTGGCGGCGTCTGCGGGATGGCCGGCTTCGGTGGCACGGACGACTGCCGACTGCGGCTGAGCACCGACCCCGAGCCTCCTTCGCCGGATTCCGAGGATCCGGGTGATCCCAATGATCCAAACGCCCAGCCGGTCACCTACATCACGATCACGCCCTACCAGGCTGCGCTGATGGCTGCCGCCTATCTCCCGCTCCAGCCGGGTCAGCCGACGGTCGGGCCACCGCCCAGCATCAACAAGTGGAAGACGGCGGCGGTGGGCTATCCGTTGTGGATCTGGGCGGACGGCGACCTCGACCCGGCTCCGGTCTCGCGATCAGTCTCGGGCCTCAGTGTCACCCTCGACGCCGACCTGGCCAAGATCGTCTACGACATGGGTGACGGGACCATCATCACGTGCGGTACAGGGACCCCATGGCGCAAGGGAAACGTTCCCGCGGGAACGCCGTCACCCGACTGCGGTCACACCTACACGAAGCCGTCGCTCCCAGAGGGCGACTACACGATCACGGCCACCACCCAGTGGGCGGTCGCCTGGACTGCCGGCGGGCAGTCCGGAACCATCCCGTTCACCCAGACGTCATCGACCACCCTTCCGGTCGGCGAGATCCAGACGCTCGTGCGCTGACGCACCAGCAAAACCCGAGAGGAACCCCCAATGAGGCTTGCCCACATCACCCATGTCCTGGTCGGCGTGCTGGTCATGATCCAGGACCCTCAGCGTCGTGACGAACGGGGACTGAGCCAGTCAGCGGAGAACGCGATCCTGATCGCCGGGTCCGTCGCGGTCGCGGTGGCGATCGTCGCGGCCATCCGCGCCTTCGTGCTCAGCCGCCTGCCCAGCTGACCGGTGTTTTGTCTTGTGCGTACGCGAGAGCGAGCACGTGATCAACGGGGCATCAGCCACTCCACCCAGTTCGCGGTGATCTGGCCGCTGCTGCTGCTGGTCAGCCTGGGCATCATCCAAGCCGGCATCTGGGTCCACGGCCACAACGTCGCCAATCGTGCGGCCAACGCCGCCGCGGACGCCGCCAGCGGCAGCTACGGCAGCACCGGCCAGGCGCACCAGATCGCGGACGGAATCGCTCGCAGCGGAGGGCTCCGTTCGGTCTCGGTGAGCGTCTCCACTGGTGGAGAATCCGTGGAGGTCACGGTGACCGGCACTGCCCCCAGTCTGCTCGATCTCGGTTTCGGCCGGATCCAGGAAACGGCCTCGGCGCCGCTGGAGCGGGTGACCCGACCATGATCACCCGTCTCTTCGGTGCCTCGACGCCACGCCGCGACGAACGGGGATCGGCGTCGGTCGAACTGGTGATCGTCGTGCCCGTACTCGTGATCATGCTTGGACTTCTGATCGCCGGTGGAAGACTCTGGTTCGCTCGAGCCACCGTCGTCGAAGCCTCCCAGTCGGCCGCAAGGGCAGCCAGCCTGGAGCGCTCGGCCGGCACCGCCGCGTCCGCCGGCCAGGCAGCCGCCGCCCGCGTGCTGCGGACCGAAGGACTGGACTGCGGTGGCCTTGACGTCAGCGTCGACACGTCCGCCTTCGGCGTCCCGGTCGGGACTCCGGCGACGATCCGGAGCACGGTTCGCTGCACCGTAAGGTTCGCGGATCTGAGCCTGCCGGGGATGCCGGGCAGCATCACGGTGGAGTCCGCGGGCGCCTCTGCTCTCGACACCTATCGAGCTCGTTCATGATCACGCCACCCCGCGACGAGCGCGGACAGTCGGTGAGTGTCTTCGTCACCGTGGTCTTCGCCGCGTTGATCATGACCGCCGGACTGGTGATCGACGGGGGACAGAAGGTCGCAGCGGCCAGCCGGGCCCAGACCGCGGCCGCCGGCGCCGCACGAGCCGCAGCCGACGCCGGCGTCACCCACACTCTCGCCGGTGAGAGCCCGGCGGTCGCATCCCTCCGGGCGGCCTCGGCCTATCTTGGCGGTCAGCCCGACGTAGCCGGCTCAGCGTCGGTATCCGACGGGGTAGTCACCGTCCGCACTCACGCCACCGAACGCACTCTCTTCCTCTCCCTGGTTGGCATCGACTCGGTCTCCGCCTCCGCCACCGTGCGGGCGAACGCCGTCGGTCCGGGCGAGACGCGATAGCCACGACGACAGGAGCATCTATGA
>JAKDLH010000136.1 GCA_030452945.1 Microlunatus sp.
CCGGCGTTAACAATACACCGCGGCGGCTGGGTTGCCCCGTGACGTTTTATTGTTCGCCCAGGGCGCAACGCTCGACCCGTCCGGAGATCCGAACTCAGGCGTGTGCCTGCTCGTACGCCTGCCGCACCGCCGAGGAAATCCGACCGCGACTGCTCACCTCCATGCCGCTCTCCAGCGCCCAAGTGCGGATATCACTGGTGGAGGTGCCGCTTTCGGTCGTGGCCGCGCGGGTCGTTCGGGAACGCTTTCCGCCGCTCCTCTTGCGGGCATGGGCCAGCCACGGGGCCAAGCCGTTGCGCAATTCGGTGGCATTGGCGGTCGAGAGATCGATCTCGTACTCGGCGCCATCAAGACCAAAGGAGACGGTTTCGTCCGCCTCTCCTCCGTCGTAGTCGTCTTCCAAGATGATCTGCACCCGTTGCGCCACTTCGCCTCCGAACGATTCGATTCTAGGAATCATGACAATACCGCATCCGCGGGCTAGATCACGAAACGAAAACAAGTGCATTAATTCCAAGTTCGAAATCTATCCATCGACTTCCTCACCCGGTCGGTTCGATCACCGTTTACGCCGTAGGCGGCGCATTGATTCGCGACCCGATGATGCTGTTCAATCGCTGCCGCAGCAGCGGCGGACCTGACCGGAGGCACCCGTCAGGCGCGGCGACGGTCGGCTTCGAAGTTGGGCAGCGCCGGCGCCTGCGTCGACAACTCGACGACGGTACGGTCGGCGATGGGGACGGACTTCCGCTCCAGTCGGGCCCACTGGGTCAACACCTGGACGTTCGCGTCACCGCCACCCTCGACGGCGACCGAATCCCGCAACGCGTCGTGCGTGGCCAGCTCAGTGTCGCGGTCACGCACGGTCTGCCGAAGCCCAGCGATAATCCGATCGGCTCCGAGAAGCTGGCGTCGCACCGAGACGAGATCGGTCGACAGCGCCGAGTTCTCGACCCGAAGCGCGGCGATCTTCTGCTGCTGCCGATCGACCTCGGTTCGCCAGCGACCAGCCCGGTCGCGGACCGTGTCCAACACGTCGGCGTTGTGTCGGCGCTCGGCTCGGAGTGCGTCGGTGTGTTCGCGGTCGACGGCCAACAGCCGACGGGCGTGGCGGCGCTTGGTCAAGTAGAGTTCCCGCCACGCCAACGCGCACGATGTCGCCGCCGAGATCAGGGCCACGGCGACTCCGGCTCGCAGCACCCAGTCGGGCCCGATCAGCGAGGCCAGAGAGACGACGGTGCCGACCACCAGGACCGCGGTGGAGGCTCGCTGCCGAAGCGGCGTCGACTGCCTCCGTTGCGGTCGGCCGGTCCGGTTGAGCTGGACCGGGGCGGACATGCGAGCGGTCGTCACGGCGACACTCTAGGCAGCCCGGACAGCACCTGTGGGGAGGACACGGGCGTGTCCGCTCCGATCAGCCGGGGCTCTCGGCCGGGGAATCGTCGTCCTCGTCGTCGCCGCCACGCACCTTGCAGGCCCGCTCCAGCAGCAGACCCGCCACGCTGAGGCCCACCGCGGCCAGCACCGCGACCCCAGCCCGGATCACCCGTTCTCGCGGTCCGTCGGCCTCCCACCGCCCGATGAACATCAGCGCGAAGGTCAGGTAGCCGCCCGCGATGACAGCCCCGGCCAACGCCGACGCTTTGCCGAGCACCAGGAACGCGACCGCACGTTGCGGTTCAATCCACTCCTGTCGGACCTGCAGGCGCTGGTGGGTGGTCCAGGCCAACGCGCCGACCAGCGCGGCGATGACCGCCAGACCGGCCGGCCCGGTCCAGGGTACGTACGGGGGCACCAGGTCCAGCGCGTTCGCCGCGACAACGATGAGCCAGCCGGCTAGGCCACCGAAGACAGCCGCGATGGCCAGGGACTTGGGTGGCGTCGTGGTCATCGACCCCCGGCGATCTGGGTCGGTCACCACTGACTCAGGCGGTCTCGATCAGCAGATCGTCGCGCCGTACCACACCGTCGGCAGAAACGTCGTCGACCAGATCGGCAACCGTGCCTCGTCCGGGCAGTTCGCCTCGGGCATCGATCTCCGCCCACGGGATCAGCACAAAGGCTCGCTCGTGCGCGAGGGGGTGCGGCAACCGCAGGTCCTCGTCGTCGGACGTGGCGTCGCCGACCATGATGAGGTCGACGTCGAGGGTGCGCGGGGACCACCGCTCCCCTCGCTCACGGCCGAACGCGTCCTCGACCGCTAGCGCTCGCTCGAGCAGGGTCCGTGGCTCTTGGGTGGTCTCGGCCACGACCACCAGGTTGAGGAAGTCAGGGCTGTCCTCGGGCGCACCGACCGGAACCGTCTCGTAGACCGAGGAGACGTCGACGATGATGACGTCCGGTGTGTCGCGGAGGGCATCGATCGCCCCCTGCAGGTTGTTCAGCCGGTCGCCGAGGTTGGATCCGAGGGAGTACACGACCTTGCGAAGCGGCTTCATCCCACTGAGGGTGTCGGCGTCGATGGCATAGGGGTTGGGACTGCTCATGTGGCGTTACTCCTGGTCAGGGTGACGGCGACGTCACCGACCCGTACGGGCATGGGCGCCTGCGGTTTGTGGACCGTGACCGTCGCGGTCGTGATCCTGCGATGGTGCAGGCAGGTCCGGGCGATCCGATCGGCCAGTCTCTCGATCAGGTTCACCGGATCGCGTTCGATGTCGGCCACCACGGCGGTAGCCAGCGCCGAATAGTCAATTGTATCCGCCAGATCGTCGCTGGCGGCGGCGGCACCCAGATCAACCGTGCAGGTGATGTCGACGACGAAGTCCTGCCCCTGGTCCCTTTCGAATTCGTACACGCCGTGGTGTCCCCGTCCACAGATACCCGTGAGCACAACCTGGTCCGCCGTCATCACCACCTCCTGCCCGGACCCTATCGGAACGGTTCAAGGGCGTCGTGCTGCCTATTGACTGCCGGACCGGACCGACGTTTCCGCGCAATCGCACGCAAACGACTGCCCAGCCGCCGACTCAACCCGACGTTTCCACGCAATAGCACGCAAACGACCCCACGGAGGCCGACTCAACCCGACGTTTCCACGCAATCGCGCGCAAACGACCCCCACGGAGGTCGCACCTACCGACGCTTCCGCGCGAATGCGCGCAAACGACCGCCCAGTCGCCCGTTCAACCCGACGTTTCCGCGCAATTGCACGCAAACGACCGGCCGGACCGGCAGTCTGGCCGCCTCAGCCCGGTCGTGCACGCAGCCGCTCGACCACCGTGATCGCGTCCACGTGCGGCCGGACTCGGTGGACCCGCACGGCCCAGACCCGCCGCCAGGCCAGCAGGGTGGTGAGGGCCAGCGACGCGTCATCGCGTTCCCGGGCCGGTCGGGGGATGCCGTCCCGGTCGGCCAGCAAGGTGCCCAAAAACCCCTTACGAGACAGCCCGTACAGCATGGGCAAGCCGAGCGACTCCAGCTCCGGTAGCCGCTGTAGCAACTCCCAATTGTGGTCACCGGTCTTGGCGAAGCCGAAACCGGGATCGACCACCAGTCGGTCACCGAGGATACCGGCGGCCCGGGCGGCCTCGATCTGCTCGGCCAACTCGGCCACCACCTCGCCGACCAGGTCGGCGTAGCTGGCCCGGCTCTGCATGTCCGCCGAGTGCCCGCGCCAGTGCATGCAGATGTAGGCGACCCCGGCGCGGGCGACAGTGTCCAGCATGTCGGGATCGGCCCGACCCCCCGACACGTCGTTGACCAAGCTCGCGCCGGCCCGGATGGCGCGCTCGGCGACCTCGGCCCGCATGGTGTCGATACTCACCACCGCCCCCGCCGCGGCCAGCGCCGCCACCACTGGCAGCACCCGGGCCAGCTCGACCTCGGTACTGGGCCGATCGGCGCCGGGTCGGGTCGACTCCCCACCCACGTCGACCAGATCGGCACCCTCAGTCAGCAACTGAAGTCCGTGGGTGATCGCCTCGTCGGGATCGAGCCACTCACCACCGTCGGAGAAAGAATCGGGGGTGACGTTTACCACCCCCATCACCAAGGTGCGCGGCCGGCTCGGAAGCCCGTACACCGGCCGGCCGGCGGTCACCTCCACCTGCCGGTCAGCGCCGGGCCATGATCAGACTCAGAGCTTCAGCCCGGGTGGCGGGGTTGCGCAGTTGCCCGCGTACCGCACTGGTGACCGTACGTGAGCCCGGCTTGCGCACCCCGCGCATCGTCATGCAGAGGTGCTCACACTCCAGCACCACGATGACCCCGCGGGGTTCGAGGATTCGCTGCAGCGCGTCAGCGACCTGCGTGGTCAGGCGTTCTTGCACCTGCGGCCGCTTGGCGTACACGTCGACCAGCCGGGCCAGCTTGCTCAGTCCGGTGATCCGGCCGTCGGCGTTCGGGATATAGCCGACGTGAGCCACCCCGGTGAACGGGACCAGATGGTGTTCGCAGCAGCTCCACACCTCCATGTCCTTGACCAGGACGAACTCGTCGTGGCCGATGTCGAACGTCGTGGTCAGCACGTCCTCGGGGGCCGCGGTCAACCCGGCGAACATCTCCGCGTACGCCCGAGCGACCCGCTCCGGGGTGTCGAGGAGCCCCTCCCGATCGGGATCCTCGCCGATGCCGAGCAGGAGTTCGCGCACGGCGGCCGCCACCCGGGAATGGTCGTAGGGGCGTACGGCAGCGCTGACGTAGCGGACGGGCTCGGCGTCGTCGGCCGGCGAGGTGGCGTGATCGAGCGAGGTCACCGGAAGTCAGGTCCCGCCGGCGGCCACGGCGGGTTGTCGCCCGGACCGCTGCCCGGTTGCCCGGTCGGCCCACCTGGACCCGCCGGTGGCGGACCGCCCGGGCCGCCGGGGCCACCCTGCGGGCCCTCAGGCCGGGCCGGAGGCACCGGCGCATGACCAGGAGGCACCGGAGCACCGCCGGCGGGGTGCTCTGAGGGCCCCGGAAGCTGGCCCTGACCGTTGCCGCTGCGGCCCTGGGAGCTGTGTCCGTTGGAGCTGGCGATCGACGGCGGTGGCGGGGTCACCGGTGGGACCGAGGACGGCACCCTGGCGTCGGAACCGGTCCAGGCCGGCCGTTTGGGCCGCAACCGCAACGGCTGGAACACCTCCGCGACCGCAGCCTTGTCCAGGGTCTCGCGTTCGAACAAGGCCCGGACCAGGGAGTCCAGCACGTCTCGGTTCTCGTTCAAGATGTCGAACGCCTCCTGATGGGCGTTGCCGATCAGCTTCGAGACCTCTTGGTCCACCACGGCCGCGATGTCCTCGGAGTAGTCGCGGGTGTGCCCGAAATCACGTCCCAGGAAGGGTTCGGAGCCATCGGTTCCCAGCTTGATCGCCCCGAGTCGCTCGGTCATGCCGTACTGGGTGACCATGGCGCGCGCGACGCTGGTCGCCTTTTCGATGTCGTTGCTCGCCCCGGTGGTGGGGTCGTGGAAGACCAGCTCCTCGGCGGCCCGGCCGCCCATCATGTACGCCAGCTGGTCGAGCAGCTCGGCCCGGGTGTTGGCGTACTTGTCCTGCTCGGGCAGCACCATGGTGTAGCCCAACGCCCGACCGCGCGGCAGGATCGTCACCTTCTGCACCGGATCGGTCCCCGGCAGGGCCGCCGCGACCAGGGCGTGGCCGCCTTCGTGGTAGGCGGTAATGAGCTTCTCCCGCTCGTTCATCAGCCGGCTGCGCTTCTGCGGCCCGGCGATGACCCGGTCGATGGCCTCGTCCAGGTCCTCGTTGGTGATCATCCGCTCGTTCTTCCGCGCGGTCAGCAGGGCCGCCTCGTTCAACACGTTGGCCAGGTCGGCGCCGGTGAAGCCCGGCGTACGCCGGGCGACCCCCTCCAAGTCGATCTCGGCCCCCATCGGCTTGCCCTCGGAGTGCACCTTCAGGATCTGGAACCGGCCCTGCAAGTCGGGCGCCTCCACCGAGATCTGCCGGTCGAACCGGCCGGGCCGCAGCAGCGCCGGATCCAGCACGTCGGGGCGGTTGGTGGCCGCGATCAAGATGACGCCACCGCGGACGTCAAAGCCGTCCATCTCGACCAGTAGCTGGTTGAGGGTCTGCTCGCGCTCGTCGTGACCGCCGCCCATGCCGGCCCCGCGATGACGGCCGACAGCATCGATCTCGTCGATGAACACGATCGCGGGTGCGTTCTCCTTGGCCTGCTCGAACAGATCGCGTACCCGGGACGCGCCGACCCCGACGAACATCTCGACGAAGTCGGATCCCGAGATGGAGTAGAACGGCACCCCGGCCTCGCCGGCGACCGCGCGGGCGAGCAGCGTCTTGCCGGTGCCGGGCGGGCCGTAGAGCAGGACGCCTTTGGGGATCTTCGCTCCCACGGCCTGAAACTTGGCCGGCTCGGCCAGAAACTCCTTGATCTCCTCGAGCTCCTCGATCGCCTCCTGGCACCCGGCGACGTCGTTGAACGTCGACTTCGGCGTGTCCTTGTTGGCGACCTTGGCTTTGGACTTGCCGAACTGCATGACCCGGCTGCCGCCACCTTGCATGGAGTTGAGCAAGAAGAAGAACAGCACGCCGATGATGATGAACGGGATCAGGGTGCCCAGCAGAGTCTGGAAGAAGCCCGGGGTCGGGTTCTGACCGACCCAGGAGTCCAACGATCCGGCGGCGACCCGCTCGTTCAGCCGGTTGATGAGCTCCTCGCTCTGGTTCCCGACCCAGACCGCCTTGTATTTGGTCTGCTTCTGGTCCTTCATCGTCACCCGGATCTCTTGCTCTCCGTCGACGAGGATGACCTCCTTCATGGGATCGTTGCCGTTGATCAGCTGAACGACCCGGGAGGTGGGTTCTTCGGTGTAGCCGCCGGTCAGACTGCCGGTCATGTCGATCAGCAGGCCGATGGCGATCACGGCGAGGATGATCCAGAGGATGGGTCCGCGGAAGATGCGCTTGGCTTTCATGACCTACCTAGTCGGGAAGGGTCATGGCGACCCCGTACCCGGCTAAGGCTATCGTCCGGACCAAGAGAGCCCCTAGTTTCTGAATCTCAGCTGTAGATGTGGGGGGCGAGGGTGGCGACCGAAGTCAGGTTGCGATAGTGGCCGTCGTAATCCAGGCCGTACCCGACCACGAACTCGCTCGGGATGTCGAAGCCGACGTAGGCCACGTCGACGGCGTTCCTGGCCGCCTCCGGCTTGCGGAACGCGGTCATCACTTTCAGACTGGCCGGATTGCGAGACATGAGGTTGCCGATCAGGTAGGACAGCGTCAGCCCGGTGTCGATGATGTCCTCCACCACCAGCACGTGCATGCCGCTGATGTCGGTGTTGAGGTCCTTGAGGATGCGAACCACACCCGAAGACTGGGTGCCCGAGCCGTAGGACGAGATGGCCATCCAGTCCATCCTGCAGTGACTGGTCAGCTCCCGCGACAGATCGGCCATCACCATCACCGCCCCGTTGAGAACCCCGACCAGCAGCAGCTCCTTGCCGCGGTAGTCGGCGTCGATCTGCGCAGCCACCTCCGCCATCCGCTCGGCGATCTGCTCGGAGGTGAAAAGCACCCGGGAGAGGTCACCAGCGATCTGCGTGTCGTCCACGGCGGCAAGCCTCCCACAGGCGTGAGTACGAGCCGGCCCGGGCTGCGTGTTGGGTGGGCGGGCCCCCGCCGGTCGGCTCTCTGGCCGTACGCTTCCCCGGATAAGTTGCTTGGCGCTCGTCCTAGCACCGCCTGCTCGCCACGTTTGCCCGCACAAGCTGTCAAACGTCGGTTCTAGCGCTGCCCCGGTCGTACGTTTCCGCGCACAAGGGGCGAAACGGCATTGTCCACAGGAGTCGCTTCCAGCCGACCCTCCACCCGTCGCACCCGTACGCCTCCGGGCACGTCCACCCCGGCCTGCCCGTGCCAGGCCGTCAGCAGCTCCTCCACGGCGAACAGGTGCGCCGAGGTCAGACCGTCCAGACCGTGCTCGAGTCGCAGCCATCGGGTAAGGACCCGGCGCCGCAAGGCCGGCACCAGCGCGGTCATCGACCGGCAGTCCAGCGTCGCGGTGCCCGGGTCGGCGTCGGCGGCCAGGGCATCGAGGGCGTCCGCGTCGTCCCGGGCCAGCCGCGCGGTCCGGGCCAACGCCGCCGCGATGCCCGGCCCCAGCTCACGCTCCAGCGTCGGCAGCCCCGAGGTCCGGACCCGGACCCGCGCGTACGCGGCGTCGAAGTTGTGCGGGTCCAGCCAGGGCACCAGGTCGTTCTCCCGGCAGGCGAGCTCGGTGGTCTCTCGCCCGAGATCGAGCAGCGGACGCAACCAGCGGCCGTTGCGAACCGCCATTCCCGCCAGCGAACGGGTACCGGAGCCCCGGGCCAGGGCGAGCAGCACGGTCTCGGCTTGATCGTGCCGGGTGTGCCCGAGCAGCAC
>JAKDLH010000137.1 GCA_030452945.1 Microlunatus sp.
AGCGGCGGTGAGTGCCGCGCTGGGGCCGGGCCGCGGCTGAAGCGCAGCTAGAGCCAGCTCGCCCAAGGCTGGTCGGCGACCCCGGGCCCCGGTCACGAGGCACTTCGACCCCCTCGGCGTTCCGTGCATCAACCCTTGGGAGCTGAACCCGCCGACCACGCACTGATCCGAGCGGCGCTGCCAGGCGGTGGGAGCCGCTTCAGCTCGCCTTGGGTGCCGAGGACCGCCCGTTGCACCGATGCGGTGGAAAAACGACCGCGGTGCTGCAATTTTCGTCCGACGGATCGACAATTAAGACATGTCACAATTAGGAACGGTTGCGCTCTACACACTGAGCCACGGCAGAACAGGCGAGTTCGTCGGCGCCGGCTCGCTCGTCGCCGGCGATGTCGTCATTGTGCACGCGCCCTCTGCCGCAGTGCGCACCAGGCGTCGACTCCGGGTCCAGATCCTCGACCACGTACCCCACTCCGGGGAGTCGAAGTCACAGGTGATCGACGGCCGCATTCGTCGCGTAGAGGAGGGCATCGTCTTCGTCGAGTTGGACGCGCGGGCCCGGTCCGCGGTGGTCCAGATTCCCGGCTCAGCCAAGGCGCTGGACGCGGCGTCGTGGAGCACACGGGTGCGCGAGTTTGCGGGACAGCCGGTCGACGGAGCGGCCACACCGCCACGCCCTCCGAGCACCGTTTTGCGGGTGCCCGGCCCCGGCTGGCCAGGCGGTGGTGATGACGATGACGATCCGCCATGCGCTGCACCGTGGTGTCATGTCAAGCCCAGATGGCCGGGTTGCAAGAACTACAAGGCGTAGATCGGCACCGTGCGTCTCGCCGATTCCAGCTGGGCTAGGTGGGCCGGCCAAGCCGGTCTGCTCGTACTGGCGTTCCTGGTCGACTTCTTGGGTGTCGACAATGGGCAGCTCCGGTTCGGTGGCGCCCTGCCGAACCAGATGATCATGCTGCTCGGCCTACCGTTCTTTGCCGTGCTGCTATGGCGATGGCGGTATCCCCGGGTGGTCTTCGCCGTCGTGCTGGCATACACGGTCGTGGCTGCGTTGGCGGTACCCGCATACGAGCCCTTCGCCGGTCTGACGATCATGCTCTACACGGTGTCGCGCCGCGTCGCGACCGGTCAGGCGATCGGTTGGATGCTTGCGACCACCCCCGCCATCGCGATCAACGCCGTGAACGCGGGCGCTGGCTCCGGTTACCAGGCGGGTGATTACGCCCTCGCCGCGCTGCTGTGGACGACGATCTTCGGCATCGCCTGGGTGGCGTCGCGCTACTCGTACCGGACCGCGCGCATGGTCGAGCTGCGCGACGCCGCGCACGCCGCCGAAGCGGCCTTGGCGGTCCAGGAGGAGCGGCTCCGACTGGCCCGGGAGCTCCACGACATCGTCGCCCACACGGTCAGTGCCATGGTCGTCCAGGCCGCAGGGGCCCGGACCGTGTCCGGTCGAGCCGACGTGACGGAAGGAGCCTTACGGGCGATTGAAGAGTCCGGGGTGCGCGCCATGCGGGAGCTGCGCCGCCTGCTAGGGCTGCTGCGCTCCGAGGTGACCATCGAGGCTCCGGCCGCGGGAACCGCGTCGCTGGCCGACCTTGATGACCTCGTCGAGACGACCCGCGCCTGCGGCGTCACCGTCGAGGTCTCCAGCACCGGTGGCCCGACCGACTTGGACCCCAGCGTCGATCATGCCGCCTACCGGATCATGGGCGAGTGCCTGGCCAACGTGATCAAGCACGGCGGTCGTGGTGCATCGGTCTGGCTGCGCCTGGGCTGGCGACCGGAGCTGTTGCACATCAACGTGCGGAGCCGGCGCGGAGCGGATCCGACCGGTCCCGCGGTCCAATCCGGCTTAGGGCTGCAAGGAATGCTCGAGCGCATCGCCGCCCTTGGAGGGTCCTTACGTTACGGAGAGACGGCCGCCGGCGACTTCGTCGTCGACGCTCAACTGCCACTGAGGAAGCCGGTGGCTGCTGGATCAGACGCGGCCGACAGCACGGGGGCTCGATGACCCGGATCCTGATCGCCGATGATCAGGCGCTGGTCCGTGGTGGCATCGCCATGCTGCTGAGTGTTCACGCCGACCTGGAGGTCGTCGGCGAGGCCTCGACCGGTGAGGAGGCCATTGCTCAAGCGAAGAAGCTGCACCCGGACGTCGTGATCATGGATCTGCGGATGCCCGGCTTGGGCGGCGCACAAGCGACACAGATCCTCACCAGCGACACCGACATCGGCGTCGATACAGTCCGGGTTCTCGTGCTCACGATGTTCAACGACGACGAGTCGGTGTACGAAGCGCTGCGGGCCGGCGCCAGCGGTTTTCTGGTCAAGGATGAGGCGCCGGAGCATCTGGTGCAGGCCGTGAGGGTGGTGGCCGACGGGCGCTCCTGGCTCGACCCCACTATCGCCGGCTCGGTCATCCAGGCGCTCAGATCGGCGCCGACGGTCTCCGCGCCCAACGATCGGCTGTTGGCCCGATTGACACCGCGCGAGACCGAGATCCTGGCACTGATGGCTACCGGCCTGTCCAATGCCCAGATCAGCGAGCGGCTCGTCCTCAGCCAGGCCACGACGCGGACCCATGTCTCGCGGGTCTTGATGAAGACCGGCTCTCGGGATCGGACCCAGGCGGTGGTGCTGGCGTATCAGTCGGGTCTGGTGCGCCCGCCCGACCACGATCGAAGGACGACCTAGGCGCCAGCTGATCAGCCTCCCATCCCGGGCCGCCACTGGGCCGGATCCGGGGTACGAACACCGACGTACGCTCGCTCGGGCAGTACATCTCTCGACGTAGAACAAAAGATACGTCCGCATCCCGATGTGGCAGCTGCTCATCCTTCGCAGACTTGTGTTCATCCGATGAACCCAGCGAAGGAGATGGTGATGAAGGTTCCGCCGGTACTGGTCGCCGCAGCCCTGGTGATCGCCGCTCTGGTCCTGCCAGCCGCCGCCGCGCCGCTGAACAGTCGGCCCCCAGGTGTTATCGGAATGGGTCACGAGGGGTACACGATCAACGGAGTTCCCAACGCTCGTCGAGGTTCGGACGGAATCCCGGTGATCACCATCCACCGAGGCGATGTGCTCCGATTCCAGAACGACTCGCGATGGGTGCACATCATCGGTCCCGGGTCCCGGGGTCTTCTCGCCGGGCCGGGAGCAGGGGCGATGACCCCGCTGAGAATGCTGGAGGAGAACGACGTGTACGCCACTCCGGCGTGGACCACTCCGGGCGAGTACCTGATCACCTGCACCGTGCACCCGGAGATGAATGCCAAGGTCGTCGTCCTCCCCTGAGGGCGCGATCGAAGACCACGAGAGACACCGGAGGGAGGTACACCATGAAGTCTCTGCTGAGAAGCGCCAAGCACGCCCGCTACGTGCTGGGATCGCTCACCGCGGTGATGTTCGCCGTCGGCGGCGGCAACGGGTTCTGATCCCGCCAAGCTGTCTGCCGTCACCAAGAACTCGGCGGCGGCAGACAGCCCCACCTCTCCTCATCCCCAACGACGGATGGAGTTCGACATGTTCGAGACCGGTGTTCGGCAGTTTCGGATGGCCATGAGCATGGTCTGGGGCCGGCCCTTCGATCCCGAGGGGCTCACCAAGCTGGTGCGCGACGCCACGCGCACCGTGGCCGAGTTCGGCGAGCTCGGCGACCAGGCCCGCGAGGTGATCGACAGTCCGTTCGCCAGCGAGTCGGATCGCCGCGATCACGCAGACCGGTCTCTGCGCCGGACGGCCCGGCGACTAGCTCTACTCTCCCCGTTCTACGCAGAACGGTTCGCTGCCGCGGGATTCACCGCGCGGACCGCCGACACCGACAGCCTGCTCGCGCTGCCGGTGACGACCAAACAGGACTTGCTCGCCCGATCGGCGGAGCTGATCTGCCACGGCAGCAGACCGCAGCTAGCGACCAGAACGACCGGCACTACCGGCCGCGCACTGGAGATCTGGCTCTCCAGCTACGAGGTCCAGGTCGCCGCTGCGCTCGGCGCACTGAGCGGGTCCTGCACGATGAGCTGCGCGCCGACGACGTCATGCAGGTCCACGTCAGCTCCAGGGCGACGGCGGCCGTCCAGCTGACTTCCCTGAGCTGCCGACTGGTCGGTGCCCGGTGCCGCATCGTGGGCATCGTCTCGCCGGAGAGCGCACTCGACGATCTGGCCGACACGGCCACCGTGATGTCGGTCAACGCGAGCTACCTCGCCGAGCTGGTCGTCACGGCGCGACGACACGGCATGGGCCCCGACGACTTCCGACTTCGACGGATCGACTGTGTCAGCGAGATCTTGTCCACCGCCGTACGAGACGCCGCCGAGCTGACTTTCGGTGCCCCGGTGCACGACAACTTCGGCCTGACCGAGGCGATTCCCGTCACCGCGACCAGCTGCTCGGCTGGCCACCTCCATCACGACCTCGCCTCCGGTCACGTCGAGGTGCTCGACCTGCACACCGGCCGGCCGGCCCACGCCGGTGATCTCGGAACCTTGGTCGTGACCCCCTACTTCCCTTACCGCGAGTGCATGCCCGTATTCCGGTACGACACTCGCGACGTCGTGCGCGTGCCGCATGGGACCGGTGAGTGCGAGCAGGCCGGTCTGCCCGGCACTAGCCAGATTCTCGGCAAGGCCGAGCAACTGATCCACCTGGCGTCCGGAGTTGTCGTCACCCCTCGGGATGTCGTCGAGGCCATCGAGACTCTCCCTGGCCAGAGCTGGCCGGCCCGGTTCAAAGCCACGCCGGAGGGCGACCGCATCGGTCTGTGCCTGACGGAGTCCGCGGCTCGGGGACTGTCCCGCAGCGGTCTGGTCGAGCACTTCGCCGAACGCGGCCTGGCGGTGTCGGTCACGGTCGTCGACGAGGACCAAGGGCCAGCGCTGCGGCCGGTCCGGAGCGATCTGCACGAGCTAGCCTTCCCGGCGCCCGTGCCTGTGGGTGCCTGAGATGTCGACCGAGACCTTGTCGCAGTTCCCGATCCTCTTGGCCCTAATCGTGGCCGTCACCGCGACCATGATCACCATCGGCGCAGCCGTGGCCTTTCTGCGGATGGTACGCCTGGAGCGGCCGGCCATCGGCACCTTCGACGGCTCCGACATTGTCTTCCTCTTCTGCTTCATCGTCGGTCTGCCCCTGTTGTACGTGATCATGCCGCTGACGCCGCTGCTGGTGGTGCTGGGCTTGACGTTCACCTCGGCGCTGTTCTTCGGCCTGCGACCCCTGCTCGGGCGACATTCGACCTGGCTGGTGATCGGCGTAGCGATCGGGAGCAACATCTGGATGGGTCGGACCGTGCTCGGCACGGTCACTGGCTGGCAGCTGTTCTGGCTCGAGAATGATCTCCTGGTCATCGTCGCCGCTGTCACCACGGCGAACCTCTACGTCCAAGGCGGAATGCGACTGCGTCACGTCGCCTGGTTCAGCCTGGCCCTCGCGTTCTACGACGGCATCTTCACCTTCGTATGGCCAGTCACCAACAAGTTGGCCCAGCGCTTCATCGGCTGGCCTTTCGACCCCAGCGTCGGGTTCCGGGTCGGCATTTACAACGCCACGATCGGTCTGGGAGACCTGCTCGTGTACGCGCTGTTCGTCACGGCCGCGCTGAAGGCGTACGGGCCTCGAGCAGCGCGTACCGCCGCCATCATCTCAGTCTTCTTCGGAGCGGTCGTACCCGCCGCGCTGCCGTTCATCACCGACGTGTTCATCGACGCCCGGACCGACATCATCGTTCCGGCGCAAGCCGCGTTCGGACCTGTCGCCATGCTCTACTACCGCTGGCTGCGGCGCACATTCGGAGCCGAACGCACCATGACGCAGTTCCTTGGCGTCGGTAGAAGTCGACCGGCTGGGTCAGGTGATCATGTCGCTCGCTTACCGGTATGAGCCGGTACGGTGCGCCCCGCTGGGCAGGCGTTGTGCTGGTGTCGATGGTGATCGGAGTCGGCCTCGGTCTGGCGGCCCCATCGACCTCGCCGGTCGGTGAGGCGCCGGCGCTCTCGGACCTGACGCGCACTTCACCGACGGTTTGGGTCGCCCACCTCAGCGGGCTGGCCGCGGGCTACGTCGCCATTGTCCTGATCGCGTTGATGTCTCGGTGGCCGCTGCTGGAGCGAAGGATCGGCACGGGGCGGCTGATCCGCTGGCACGCCCGAGGTGGCCGACTGGTGGTCGCCCTCATCCTGGTGCACGCTGCCTTCGCCACGATGGCGTGGGCCTCCATGCGTCACCTCGAGCTGGGGGCATCGGCGCTTGCGGTGGTCCGGATGCCAGGAGTCGGAGCAGCGACCGTCGGGCTCGCGGCGATGCTGATCATCGGCGTCGCGTCCATCCGCGCCGCCCGTCGTCGAGTTCGTTACGAGGTATGGCAGACGATCCACCTGTTGGGCTATCTAGCCGTCGCACTCGGACTAGCCCATCAGCTCGCCGGGCCGGATCTGGCCGGGCGGCCGCCACTCCAGGTCGCGTGGGCCGTGCTTTACATCGTGGTGTTCGGTCTCGCCGTCCACTATCGAGTGCTGGTGCCGGCACGCGGGGCGCTGCGGCATCGGCTGCGCGTCAGCGAAGTGACCCGGGAAGCCGACGACACGGTCTCGATCATGGTCACCGGTCACCACCTCGACGAGCTGGGTATCGAACCGGGGCAGTTCCTTCGTTGGCGGTTCCTGAGCGCCAACACCGTGCTGGCGGCCCTGCCGTTCTCCCTCTCCGCACCCCCGACCCGCCAGCAGCTCCGACTGACCGTCAAGGCGGCCGGCGACGGAAGTCGCGCGCTGCAGACGATCGAGCCCGGAACCCGGGTCGTCGTCGAGGGCCCGTACGGCCGGCTCACCGGCAGTCGGCGCCGACGACCGAACGTGGTGCTGATCGCCGGCGGTATCGGCATCACTCCGCTGCGGGTCCTGTTCGAGACCCTCCCCCTTCCCGACGGTGGGGACCTGCTGCTGCTCTACCGCACCGAACCCGGCCGAGTGCTGTTCCGAGATGAGCTCGACGCGCTGGCGCAGCGGCGAGGCGCCCGCGTGCGGTACCTGCTCAGAGGTGATCGCGGGCAGCTCACCGGTGCCTTCCTCCTCGGCCGGGTCCCGGACCTGATCGAGCGGGACGTCTTCATCTGCGGCCCACCGGCGATGACCGCAGCCGTCGGCGCCGAGCTGGTGCGTCTCGGCCTGCCGCGCGCCCAGCTCCACATCGAGGCGTTGACCTTCTGACCGCCGTACGGCGCGTCGCCCATGGGCCAACCCGGGCGGCGGTCTGCCGGGCATTCGGATCGCCCCTCGGGAGATCTGGCACCGCGCGGACGCCACACCAGGAGTTACGGACATTGGCCTGGCCCGTCACCGTCTACGTTGCCGCAGGTCCATTGAGCTCCAATAGGCACGACCGGAGCGAAGAGCTCAACTACCAAAGTGACGCGCCGCGTGGACCTGCGTAGGGAGTTTGAGAACCCCTGCCCGCACCTGAAAACCCTGTCTTTGCGCAGGTCGCGGGGCTTCTACAACCAGGACGAGCGCTCTTCTGAGCCGACCGTTATCGACTCCCGGGGTCGAGTGGTGCGATCACTTGGGATGGCTCAAACCCTCCTACGCCCCGAGCAGGTCGACGATCTGGTGGCGCGGTATCGCAAGGGCGCGACGCTGGTCGAGTTGGCATCCCTCTTCGGAGTGAACCGCCACACGGTCGCCCCACCTCACCCGGCGGGAGGTCGCCATCCGCCGGAGGCGGTTCGATCCTCCCGCATTCATGAAGCAGCCGACCTCTATCTCAGCGGGTTGACGCTGGTAGAGGTCGGGGCGGGGCCTCAGGCGGTCCGGCAAGCGCACGTTTCACAGATAGTCGCGGGTGCGAACGCTGAGCGTCCAGATAAGGCGGAACATGACGGCCTCTCGTCACACTTGTTACTCCGTCGAGGAGGCAGAACGTGTGTGAGTGCGGAGGGCCGTCCCGGAGGACCCGCAATATGAGGAAAGCCTGCCTCACCATCCACTGGACGCCGGGGTCGGCCTTCACGAAACCCTTCGGCTTCGGGCTCACCGCGCACACTTCCTGTAGGAGCGAGAGCTCATTCGACAGTTCGGTCCCGTCAACGAGCGCGCGGTTGTCTTGAAAGCCCGTCGATCTCATGCCGGTGTGACTATTTGCCGACATCTGGGCTCGCGTTCGGCTGGTCTGGAAGCTCGTAGTCCAGCCGGAAATGGTGGCTGCCGTCGGTCTCCACCCACATTGCCCGTCCCTGCGATGCCCACGAGTTCGCCGGTACCGCTGCCGGGCACGATCTTGAAGAACTCGCTAGCTGAGGGTCCAGCAGGCCACCTTCG
>JAKDLH010000138.1 GCA_030452945.1 Microlunatus sp.
GGGCCAGCATCGGGATCGAGTCGAACAGCCGTCCGGCTCGATGGGTCGCACCAAGATCGAGTCCGCCAAGGTCGCCGCCGCGGCCGCGCTGGACCAGATCATCGACGGGACGTGGTTCGCGGTCGTCGCCGGCACGCACCAGGCCTACCTGGCCTATCCGCCCGCGCGAGCCGGGGCTGGCATGGTGCAGATGAGCCCGCAGACCAGGCATGAGGCGCAGCAGGCGGTTAGGGGTTTCCGCTCCGACGGCGGGACCGCGATGGGCACCTGGCTGCTGCTGGCCGGACGGCTGTTCGACTCGATCCCGATGCTGGCCCAACGGCACGCCATCCTGCTCACCGACGGTGAGAACCACAACGAGTCCCCCGATCAGTTGAGCAGCGCGATCGCGTCGGTGACCGGGAAGTTCCAGTGTGACTGTCGCGGGGTCGGGGTGGACTGGCAGGTCGCCGAAGTCCGCCGGATCGCCCAAGCGTTGCTCGGCACCGTCGACATCATCCCGCAACCGGAGCAGATGGCGGAGGTGTTCGCCGAGCTGATGCGCAGCGCCATGAGCCGCGGTGTCGCCGACGCCCAGCTGCGAGTGTGGGCACCCCAGGGCGCGCAGGTCATGTTCGTCCGCCAGGTCTCCCCGACCGTGGCGGATCTCACCGACCGCAGAGTCGAGGTCAACCCGTTGACCGGCGGCTACCCGACCGGTGCCTGGGCCGATGAATCCCGCGACTATCACGTCAGCGTGCGGCTGTCGCCCAAGGCGCTGGGTCAAGAGCAGCTCGCGGCCCGGGTCCAGCTCGCGGTCGGGGGGGAGGTGGTGGCTCAGGGACTGGTCAAGGCGAAGTGGTCCGACGATGACGGGCTGACCACGCGGATCAATCCGGAGGTCGCGCACTACACGGGCCAGACCGAACTCGCCGAGGCCATCCAGGAGGGCCTGGCCGCCAAGGCCGCCGGTGACGACGCCGGCGCCACCACCAAGTTGGGACGGGCCGTACAGTTGGCCGCTCAGACAGGGAACAAGGAGGCCACCACCCGGCTCCGCAAGGTGGTCGACATCACCGATCTCGAAACCGGTACGGTGCGACTCAAGCGGAGCGTCGACAAGGCCGACGAGATGGCCCTGGATACCGCCTCGACCAAGACCACCCGGGTCCGCAGCTGACCAGCCCACCAAGGAGAACACCATGACCTCGGTCTGCCCGGCCGGACACGATTCGACCGCCGACGACTATTGCGACGTCTGCGGAATGCCGATCGACGCCACATCGGTGACGCCAGGTGCCGGGGCGGCTTCGGCGCCCGTGCCGCCGGCCCCGCCCGCCGACTCGACCGGACAGGTGTGCCCGAACTGCGACACCGAGAACGTCGCCGAAGCACTGTTCTGCGAGAGCTGCGGGTACGACTTCACCACCGGCAGCATGCCGAGGCCGGAAACAGACCCCGACCAGCCAGCAGCCACCTCAGTCGCTTCGGCGTCGCCGGCCTTCTCCTGGGTGGCCGAGCTGTGGATCGACCCGGCGTGGTACGAAGCCCAGGACAGCCCGGACGAGCTGCCTTCGCCCGGTCTGCCGGACGTCATTCCGCTGCCGCGGACCTCGCTGCTGGTGGGCCGGACCTCCCGAAGTCGAAACATCACCCCGGACATCGATTGCGGCAGCGACTCCGGCGTCAGCCGACGGCAGGCCCAGCTGACCAGCGACGGGAGACGCTGGTTCGTGGAGGACCTGGAATCGGCCAACGGCACGTTCATCGGCTCGGCCACCAACGCCTTGCCCGAGGAACCCATTCCGGTCGGGGTCAAGCGTGAACTGGACGCCGACGACCGGATCTACCTGGGCGCCTGGACCAGGCTGGTCATCCGCGAAGCCACCGAGGACGAGGTAGCCGAGTTCTAGGGTAGACCGATCTCACGAATACCGGCAGGGCCAGTTGATGATGCCGGCAAGGCCAGCTTCTGCTCCGCTAGTCGGAGCCCTGACGGGCCCGACATCACCTCGGACCAGATTTCGGCTAGGAGCGGTGTGGCACGGTAGAGGCCGCATACCGCACGTTCAGGCATGAAGGAGTACGCGTGGAGATCAAGGTCGGCGTCAAGCACGTCAGTCGGGAAATCGTGGTGGAGTCGAGCGAGAGCGCCGCCGAGGTGGAGAAGGCGGTCAGCACTGCCTTCGACACCGACAGCGTGCTCGTGCTCAGCGACATTCACGGCCGGAAGGTACTGATTCCCACCGCCAGCATCGGATACGTCGACATCGGGGAGGAAACCGCCCGCCGGGTCGGTTTCGGGAGTGGCTGACTACCCTGCGCTCACGCCTGTAGGCCGAGCTTCGCCATCCGCTTGGTGTGGTCGGCCACCAGCCGGGAGAACATCCGGCTGATCGCCGCCAGGTCCATCCCGGGCCGGTCGACCGTCCCGGTCAGCAGACTCGTCAGGGCGTCGCGATTGGCGGCCACCCGTTGGGCTTGGCTGAGCGCCTCACCGACCAGTCGCCGGCCCCACAGGGCCAGCCGGCCCGCTAGCTTGGGATCGGCGTCGGTGCCCTTGCGCACCTGCTCGACGATGAAGTCCGACAGACCCTCGTCCGCCAGCACGCGGAAAACCAGAGCGCGGATGTCAACGTCGACGAAGGCGGCCACCTCCCGATAGAAGTCGGCGGCAAACCCGTCACCGATGTAGGCCTTGACCAGCCCCTCGTACCAGTCCTTGGGTTTGGCGTAGTCGTGGAAGGCGTCGAAAGGGGCGCGAAACGGCTGCATGGCCTGCATCACGTCGACGCCCATCTCCGACAGCTGGGCAGAGACCGCGCTGAAGTGGTCGACCTGACGCGCCGCGACGCGGGCCAGTTCGACCTTGTCCGGCAGCGTCGGCGCCCCGTGGGCGTCCTCAGCCAGCCGCTCGAAGGCACTCAACGCGCCGTACGCGATGATTCCGAGCAGGTCCACCGCGCCGGCCCGGTAAGCGCCCGCCAGCTCGGGATTCACCACGGCGGCCACCGACTTCATCTGCTCCTCCGCGTCGGGCTTCCCGCCCGTGGCTGGCGCCTCGGCACTCATCTGAGCAGCCTAACGGTCCCGGCGCGCTAAACTCCGCCGTAGGCGCACCAACGCGCGCCCCGCACCGTCGACGTCGGCCCAGCGGTGAGCAGAAATGTGGAGCCGACCCTAGCGCACACGAAAGTTCAAGATCCTGACTACCGAGACACCCACCGCGGCCGGGCCCGAGGCTCCGCTCTCCGACGAGACGCCCGCCGGACCGCAACTCACCTTCGCCGCCATCGGAGTGCTGCCCGACATCGTGGATGCCCTGGCCGAGGTGAATATCGTCCACCCTTTCCCCATCCAACGGATGGCCATCCCGATCGCCCTGACCGGCACCGACATGATCGGCCAAGCCCGCACCGGTACCGGGAAGACCCTGGCCTTCGGCATCACCGCGCTGCAGCGGATCGTGGTGCCGAGCGAGCGCGACTTCGAGTTGCAAGCCAGACCCGGCGCGCCCCAGGCTCTGGTGGTGGCCCCGACCCGCGAACTAGCCCTGCAGGTCAGTAAGGACCTCACCGTCGCCGCGACCCGTCGGCGGGCCCGGGTGCTGACCATCTATGGGGGGGTCGGCTACGAACCCCAGCTGGAGGCCCTGGCCACCGGGGTCGAAATCGTCGTCGGCACGCCCGGTCGGCTGCTGGATCTCGCCAACCGCGGCTCGCTCGACCTGAGCCACATCAAGGTCCTGGTGTTGGACGAAGCCGACGAGATGCTCGATCTTGGCTTCCTGCCCGACGTGGAACGGATCCTGGCCAAGACCCCGGAGTTGCGTCAGACGATGCTGTTCTCGGCGACGATGCCCTCGGCCATCGTCTCGCTGGCGCGCAAACACCTGCGGCACCCGGTCAACATCCGGGCGGAGTCCGAGGGTGACACGACCACGGTGCCGACCACGGCGCAGTTCGTCTACCAGACCCACGATATGGACAAGCCGGAGATCGTTGCCCGCGTCCTACAGGCCGAGAACCGCAACCGGGTGATGGTCTTCTGCCGGACCAAGCGCGCGGCGGCGAGGTTGGCCGATGACCTGGCTGAACGCGGGTTCTCGGCGGCGGCGATCCACGGTGACCTGAGTCAGGTGCTGCGGGAAAAGGCGTTGAAGAAGTTCCGAGCGGGAACGGTGGATGTGCTGGTGGCCACCGATGTGGCGGCCCGGGGCATCGATGTCGAGGGTGTCACCCACGTGATCAACTATGAGTGCACCGACGACGACAAGACCTACGTCCACCGGATCGGCCGCACCGGCCGGGCCGGGGCGTCTGGCATCGCGATCACGTTTGTGGACTGGGCCGACCTGACCCGGTGGAAAGTGATCAACAACACCCTCGATCTGCCGTTCGCGGACCCGCAGGAGACGTACTCCACCTCTGGTCATCTTTACCACGACCTCGGCATCGACCCCGCAGCCACCGGTCGTCTTACGCCAGCGCCGATCCGCGAGAGCGCCCATCGGACCGCCGCCGGCGGCGAGGACAGCCGTCGCCACGAGGAGCGACGCGGCGAACGGCCCCGACGGAACCGGAATCGTCGCCGGCTGCGCAATGGCCTACCGGTGGACCAGCGCGAAGAGGCGGCGACAAGCCAGGCGGCCCCCGACCCCGAACCGGCCACCGACCCTGCCGCCGTCGACCCTGCCGCCACCGACCCTGCCGCCACCGACCCTGCCGCCGTCGACGGGGCCAAGAAGCGACGGCGACGGCGGAGTCGCGGCGGCCGTACCTCACCGTCGGAGGCATCGGCCTGATCTGAAGCAGGTCGCCGGGACGCTAGTCGCCCGAACCCTGCCGGGACCGCTGTTCTGCGGTCACCACCAGGTTCTGCTCGTAGCCGCCCCGCTCGGGATGGTAGTCACCCGTACAGGTGATCAGGACCGGGCGGTGGTCGCCGGTCTGGCTGAGCGCGTCGCCGTCGGCGGCCAGCGCGTTCTTGGCGATCGACCGCACCGACGTCACCTGATACCGCTGTCGCGGTCCGTCGCCCAGCACCGTGATCTGGTCGCCCACCTCGATGGCCGGCAACTGGGCGAAGAAGCCGAGGCCGTCAGTCGCGGAGTCGACGTGACCGGCGATCACGGTCGCCCCGAACGGGTCGCCCACGTACGCGCTGCCGTCCCACCACCCCAGCCGATCTGGTGCGGTGGGTACTTTCAGCTCACCGTCGACGGTGACGACCGGAACCACCGGGGCCCGCGCACGGCCTGGCAGGACCAGCTCTTCGGGGGCGAACCGCTCGACCTGCGACCGGGCCTGGGTGCCAGGTCGAGCCGGTTCCGGCGACGACCGCTCCCCGGCGACCACGGCCGGGCTCCCGCCGATTACTGGTGCGGCCGGATCGGTCCCGGCCGCGCAGCTGACCAGCCCACCGACCAGCGCGGCCAGGGCCAAACCGATCAGCGCGTCAGATCGACCCACAGCAACGGCTCCCGGCCCGAGTTCAGCGCCGCCGCCTGGCCACCGGTTCCCGTGTCGATCCGCTTGGGCGCCTGCGACCCGGACGTGGGTACGTCGATCTCGTGCCACACCACGTTCATCGTCTTCTGCTCCGGATCGCCGACGGCGTAGACCCGGTTCAGCGCGCCACCGGTCACGGTCAGCGTCAGCGGTCCGAGATAGACCGGCTTCTCCTGCCCCGTCGGCACGATGGCGATCGTGTAGGTGGCGACCGGGACAATCAGATCGAGGGCCTCACCGTTGGCGATGTCACGGAACAGCACCTTGCCGTTGACGGTGATGTCAGCCGGCGGCACGGCCGCCGTGTGGGCCACGGTCAGCTTGGCCTTGTCAGCCGGGACCGCCGCCAGGTCGTTCTGGTACACCGTCATCACCGGCTCGCTCTCTCCCGGTGCGGGGAGGTGCACCACCACGTCGCTGCTGTCGTTCCCTCCGACCTCAACGGACTTCTCGACCACAACCTGGTCACCGTCGGCAACCGAAACGCGGTGGGATCCGGCCGGAACGTCGAACGGCCCGGCCACCTTGGCGGCCGCGACCCCCTCGGCCACGGTCTTCCCGTCGATGGTGACGTCCAGGCTCCGGCCGGGCAACGCCTGCACCAGATAGATCTCGGCACCGTCGCCGGCGGCCTGGCTGGGTGTCGCGATCAACGCCCCGGCCATCAGCGCCGCCACCCCTGCCGCCGCCACGCCGCACCAGCGTCCCACCGGCATCATCGCCCCCGTCCTGGTCTGGGTCGCACAGACCCGAACACTGTAGGCGCAATCGCTCAGCGGGGGGCCTGCCACAACGAATTCGCGACCTCCCGGTAGGCGGCCGCCCCCTTACTGTTCCGCGCCGTGGCCAAGATGGTGCGGCCGGCGGCAGGGGCCTCGGCGAACCGGACAGACTTAGGGATCGGCGGTTCGAGCACCGCCACGCCATAGTCGCCGCCGATCCGTTCCAGCACGAGCCGTCCGTGGCTGGTCCGAGAGTCGTACAGGGTGGGCAGCACCCCGATCACCTTCAGTCGGCGATTCGTCATCCGCTTGACGTCATGGATGGTGTCGAGCAGCTGACCGACGCCCCGGTGACTCAGGGTCTCGCACTGCAGCGGGATCAGAACGCCGTTGGCCGCGGTCAGCGCCACGGTGGTGAGCACGCCCAACGACGGCGGGCAGTCGAGCAGAATCACGTCGTAGGACCGCAGCAGCGGAGCCAGGGCGACCTTGAGCAACTGTTCTCGGCCGGTTCGCAGCAACAGCAGCTGCTCCGCTGCCGCGAGTTCGATGGTGGACGGCAACAGGTCGACACCGTCCTCGCACTCGATCAGCACGTCGGCGGCCTTGCTCTCGCCCAGCAGCACCTGGTGGATCGACTGCTCCACCGCCTCGGGATCGACGCCGAGGGAGAACGTCAAGCACGCCTGCGGATCGAGGTCGACCAGCAGCACGTCGAGACCCCGCTCGGCGAAAGCGGCCCCGAGCGAGCCGACCGTGGTGGTCTTTGCCACCCCGCCCTTCTGGTTGGCGACGGCGACGACCCAGCCCTTGCGTGCACTCATCCCGACATCCTGCCGACTCGCGCACGAGCCCGATCAGCGGCACGCTGACGCTGCAGCTCGATCAGTCGGGCGTAGGTCCGCGGATCGGTGGTATTCACCCCGAGGTCGTGGTCGACCTTGCCGGTCCCGTGGTAGTCACTCGAGCCGGTCCCGATCACTCCCAGCTCGTCGGCGAGCCGACGCAGAGCCGTACGGGCGGCCAGATCGTGGTCTTGGTGGTCGACCTCGATCCCGTCGAGCCCCTGTTCGGCGACGAGTTCGGCCAGAACATCGGGGGGCAGCACCTGTTCGCGGCCGCGACCCCACGGATGAGCGATGACTGCGACCCCGCCGGCCCCATGCACCAGATCGATCCCGCGAGCGACGTCGATGGTGTAGCGGCTCACGTGTGCCGGGCCGCCGTCGGCGAGGAACCGGTCGAAGGCCTCCTTGCGGTCGGCCACGTGGCCCGCGGCCACCAGCGCGTCGGCGATGTGGGGTCGGCCGACCGACGGGCTGGACCCGACGAACGCCATCACCTGCTCTTCGGTGACCGGCACCCCCAACGTGGCGAGCTTGGCCAGCACCGGCAACAGCCGCCCGGTCCGGCCGTCTCGAACCACGGCCATCTCCGTGGCCAGCGGCCCGTCCGTCGCATCGGCCCCGTACGCGAGCAGGTGCACACTCTGGCCGCCTCGCGAGCAGGACAACTCCAACCCGTCCACCACCTCGATCCCGACCCGTTCCCCGGCGGCCAGCGCCTCCGGCAGCCCGTCGACGGTGTCGTGGTCGGTCAGCGCCACCACATCCAGCCCCGCCGCCGCGGCCTTGGTGATCAGCTCAGCCGGGGTGTCGGTGCCGTCGGAGACCGTTGAGTGGGTGTGCAGGTCGATCCTCATAGCCCCAGAACTACCAGGTCGTTCCAGCACCCCAGCGGTCCGGGAGTCCCGACACTCAGGTCAACCGGGGCAGCAACCCGCGGGCCACCCGGAGCCCGACCGAAGCCTTGGCCAGCTCGGGCTTGCCGTCACAGATGGACCTCAAGGTCTTGATCGCCTCGGCGACACCCGGTGTCGCCTTCTCCCACGCGCTGATCCGCTGCTTGGTCGGGGTGCCGCGGCGCTGACTACCCACCAGCTCCGCGGTCAACTCCGCCTGCACGGCGTGCAGGTCGTCGCGCAGCGCGGCCCGAGCCATCGTTTCCCAACGGTCTTCCCGGGGCAGGTCGATGATCCGATCGAGCAGCCGGTCCAGGCCGAGTCGCTGGTCGTGGCGCGGGTGCGGATCGCCAGGGAGGTCA
>JAKDLH010000139.1 GCA_030452945.1 Microlunatus sp.
GGGCGTGTACGCGGCGGCGTCCGGGTGCGCGGCGGCGATCTTATCCACCTCGGCGGCCACGGCCGCGATCTGGGCCTGGGCCGTGCCGGCCATGCTGAGCGGCTCAGTCACCAGCGCGGCCAGTTCGCCGGCATCGATCCTCAGCCGCGGGTCCGCCGCGAGCCGGTCGAACAGGTCGTTGCGGGACAGGCCGCCGTCCCGCATGGCCAGCGCCACCGCGACCGCGTGTTCGCTGATCACCTCGTGGGCGGTCTCTCGGCCCACGCCGTGGCGGACCGCGGCCATCAGCACCTTCGTCGTGGTCAAGAAGGGCAGATATCGGTGCAGCTCCGCCTCGATCACCGCCGGGAAGGCGCCGAAGTCCTCTAGCACGGTCAGGAAGGTCTCGAACAGCCCGTCGAGAGCGTAGAACGCGTCCGGCAACGCCACCCGCCGCACCACCGAGCACGAGACGTCGCCCTCGTTCCACTGGTCTCCGGCCAGCTCCCCGATCATGGACACGTAGCCGCGTACCACGACCGCGAGGCCGTTGACCCGTTCGCAGGAGCGAGTGTTCATCTTGTGCGGCATGGCGCTGGAGCCGACCTGACCGGGCTGGAACCCTTCGGTGACCAGCTCGTGCCCAGCCATCAACCGGATGCCGGTCGCCACGTTGGAGGGTGCGGCGGCGGCCTGGGCCAGGGCGGTGACGACCTCGTAGTCCAGTGACCGCGGATAGACCTGTCCGGTGCTGGTCAAGATGGTGCCGATCCCCAGGTGAGCGGCCACCATCCGCTCCAGCTCGGCCAACTTGGCGGGGTCACCGCCGAGCAGGTCGAGCATGTCCTGGCCGGTTCCGACCGGACCCTTGATGCCGCGCAGCGGGTACCGCGCGAGCAGGTCGGTAATCCGGTGGTAGGCCAGCAACTGCTCGTCAGCGGCGGTCGCGAACCGCTTGCCCAGGGTGGTGATCTGGGCGACCACGTTGTGGGAGCGGCCGGCGATCGGCTGGTCGGCGTAAGCCGTCGCCAGCCGCACCAGCGAGGTCAGGGAAGCGACCAGCCGGTCGCGGATGATCTTCAACGAGCCGACGATCTGGAGCTGCTCGACGTTCTCGGTCAGGTCGCGGCTGGTCATCCCCTTGTGCACGTGCTCGTAGCCGGCGACGGCGTTGAACTCCTCGATCCGGGCTTTTACGTCGTGTCTGGTGATCTTCTCCCGCGCCGCGATGCTCCCCAGGTCGACCTGCTCCACCACCGAGGTGTAGGCCGCGATCACCGTGTCCGGATCGTCGGCGCCGAAGTCGACGCCGAGGTCACGCTGGGCCGACAGCACCGCGAGCCACAGCCGCCGCTCGGCGATGATCTTGCTTTCCGGGCTCCAAACCGCCCGCAGCTCAGCCGAGGCGTATCGGTTGGCCAGCACATTCGGCACGCTCACCGCTCACCGGCCCGCTGCTCGACCGCGGCCTTGGCGATATCGGTTCGGTAGAAGGATCCCGCCAGCTCGATCCGGGCGATCCTCGCGTACGCGGTCCGCCGCGCCGCGGCCAGCTCGGCGCCGGTGCCGACCACGGTCAGCACCCGCCCGCCAGCGCTGATCAAGTGTCCTCGCTGATCACGCGCGGTGCCGGCGTGCACCACCACACTGCCGTCCGCACCGCCCGTGCCAAGACCGGTGATCATCTGCCCGGTGACCGGAAGGGCCGGGTAGTCCTCGGCGGCGAGCACGACCGCGACCGCCGCGCCAGGGTCCCACTCCAGCGGCGGTTCGTCGGCGAGGGTGCCGGTGGCGGCGGCGTACAGCAGCCCGCCGAGCGGAGTGCGCAACCGGGCCAGCAGCGGCTGGGTCTCCGGGTCGCCGAACCGAGCATTGAACTCGACCACCCGGATCCCTGCCCTGGTGAGCGCGAGACCGGTGTAGAGCAGTCCGCTGAACGGCGTACCCCGACGCGCCATCTCCTCGACCGTGGGCTGCAAGACGGTGCGCTGCACCTCGGCGACCAGGTCGTCCGGCACCCACGGCAGCGGCGTGTAGGCCCCCATCCCGCCGGTGTTCGGCCCGGCGTCGTCGTCGTAGGCCCGCTTGAAGTCCTGAGCGGGTTGCCAGGGGACGACGGTACGGCCGTCGGTGACCGCGAACAAGCTCACCTCCGGACCGTCGAGGTACTCCTCAATCACCACCCGGGCACAGGACGACGCGTGGTCGAGAGCCGCCTGCCGGTCAGTGGTCACCACGACGCCTTTGCCGCCGGCCAGCCCGTCGTTCTTGACCACGTACGGCGAGCCGAACTCGTCCAGCGCGGCCGCGACCTGCTCGGCGCTCTCGCAGACCCGGGCAGCCGCGGTCGGTACGCCGGCGGCGACCATCACGGCCTTGGCGAAAGCCTTGCTGCCCTCCAGCTCCGCCGCCGGTCTGGACGGACCGAAACAGGCGATTCCGACGCCGCGGACCGCGTCGGCCGCGCCCGCGACCAGCGACGCCTCCGGTCCGATGACGACCAGATCCACACCCAGGTCCGCGGCCAGGGTCGCCACGGCCTCGGGATCGGCGACGGCGACCGGGTAGTTGCGACCGACTTGAGCCGTGCCGGGATTGCCGGGAGCCGAGTGCACGCCAGCGACCCCCGGGTCGCGAGCCAGGGCCAGGGCTAAGGCGTGCTCGCGACCGCCAGACCCGACCACGAGGACTTCCAAACCGGCGGCGGAGCGGACGTCAGGCACCCGCAAAGCGTAGTGGCTCAGGCGTAGGGATAGATCAGGTCCAGGTAGCGGTCGACCAGGGTGGCGAGAACCTGGTCGCCGGGGGTGGCCCACAGGTCGGCGTTGAAGATCTCCACCTCGATGTCGCCGCGGTAGCCGGCGTCGCGCACCCAGGACCCGATCCGGGCGAAGTCGATGTGCCCGTCCCCCATCATTCCCCGGGCCAACAGGGCGTCGGCCGGCAGCGGGGTGATCCAGTCGCCGACCTGATAGCTGTGGATCCGCTCCGCCGCTCGGGCGATCTGGGTCGCCAAGTCCGGATCCCACCAGACGTGGAAGGTGTCCAGCACGACCCCCACCTCGCTCGGCGCATACGCTTCCGCGATGTCCAGCGCCTGACCCAGCGTGGAGACGACGCCCCGGTCGGCGGCATAGATCGGGTTCATCGGTTCCAGGCCCAGCCCGACGCCCCGGTCCCGGGCGTACGGCACCAGCCGGTCGATAGCCTCAGCGACGCGGCCCCGAGCCCCAGGAAGATCTCGGTCCCCGGCCGGCAGCCCGCCGGGCACCAGGCACAAAGTGGCCGCGCCCAGGGCGGCCGCCTCGTCTACGGCCCGCAGGTTCTCCGCGTGGGCCGCCTCGATCGACGCCGGATCGGCGCCAGTGAAGAAGCCGCCCCGACACAGTGACGACACCCGGAGACCGGCCTCGGCGAGCCACCGTACGGCGGTGTCCGACCCGGCTTCGGCGACCTGCTCACGCCACACCCCGATGGCCGGCAGTCCCGTCGACAGACAGCCGTCGATCGCTTCCCGCAAGGTCCAACCCGCGATGGTCCGCTGGTTGAGCGACAGTCGGGACAGTCTGGTATCGGTGAGGGCGGCCGGCCTCGGTGTCTCGGCGGTCAGCACCCGATCCCCGCCCCGGCCAGCATCAGCCGCAGCCGATGCCGAGCCAACTCAGGGTCGGGCAGCAACCTCGCTGCGTTGGCGAGCTCGAAGACCCGCGACAGGTGCACTGGGGAGCGCGCCGCCTGCAGGCCGCCGACCATGACGAAGCCGTCCTGATGACCCGACAGCCAGGCCAGGAAGGCGATCCCGGTCTTGTAGTAGAAGGTCGGCGCGGCGAAGAGGTGCCGCGACAACGGCAGCGTGGGAGCCAGCTCCGCGCGATAGCCGGGGAAATCATCATGATCGAGAGCGGTCAGCGCCGCCGAGGCGGCCGGAGCGATCGCCGCGAACGCCCCCAGCAGTGCGTCGGAGTGGTGCTCACCGTCGCCCTCGATCAGCTCCGGATAGTTGAAGTCGTCGCCGGTGTAGAGCCGGACGCCGACCGGCAGCCGACGACGGAGCTCGACCTCGTGTTCGGCCGACAGCAGCGACACCTTGACCCCGTCGATCGTGGCCGCGTGATCGTGCACCAGCTCGAGGAAGGTGTCGGTGGCCGTGGCCACGTCGCTGGTGCCCCAATAGCCGGCGAGCTGCGGATCGAACACCTCGCCCAGCCAGTGCAGCACCACCGGCCGACTGACCTGAGTGAGCACGGTGTCGTAGACGGTGCGGTAGTCCTCGGCGGTCCGGGCCGCGGCCGCCAGGTGGCGCGACGCCATCACGATCACCTCCGACCCCGCACCCTCCACGAAGGCGACCTGCTCGAGGTAGGCGGCAGTCACCTGCGCGATGGCGGCCGGGACGGCGGGCAGGTGGTCGGTGCCGGCCCCGGCGGTGATCCGCGCCCCAGCCGCCCGGGCTTGGGCGGCGCTGCGGGTGATCAGCTCCTGCGTCGCTGCCCAGTCCAGGCCCATGTTCCGCTGAGCCGTGTCCATCGCCTCGGCCACGCCGAGGCCGTAGCGGAACAGGTGGGCGCGGAAGGCCAGCGTGGCGTCCCAGTCGAGCGCGGCCGGCGCACCGGGCACGTTCTCGGCGTACGGGTCGGCGACGACGTGGGCAGCGGCGAAGGCGGCCCGGGCTCGGTGCGGCTGGGGGTGCTGGACCCACGTACGGGGCTCGAGCAACTGGACGGATCGCAGTGAGCCGTCGGCTTGAGGCAGCCGGACGCTGCCCGACGGCTGAGTAGGCGTTGAGATCCCAGGACCGATCATCGGGCCTGGTCCCCGATCACGACCCGTCGGCCCTCCGCCGAGGACCGCAGACCGGCCTCGACCAGCCGCAGCCCGCGGACGCCGGCGGCGAGGTCATACCGATGCGGCCGACCAGCGTCGACGTCACGCAGAAACTGCTCCCACTGCGCGCGGAAGCCGTTGGGATACTCCTCGAGGTCGGGCATCTGCTCCCACTGCGCACGGAAGTCCTGGTCGGTGGGCAGGTCCGGGTTCCAGACCGGCTTGGGAGTCTGGACTCGGGGCTGGATCCGGCAGCCGAACAACCCGGCCACCGCCGAGCCGTGGGTGCCGTCGACCTGGAACTCGACGAGTTCGCCGCGGTCCACCCGGACGGCCCAGGAGGAGTTGATCTGGGCGATGATCCCGCCGCTGAGCTCGAAGATCCCGTACGCGGCGTCGTCCGCGGTCGCGGTAAAGGGGTGGCCTTGCTCGTCCCAGCGTTCGGGCAAATGGGTGACCGCCTTGGCCGTCACCGCCTCGACCGGCGCGAACAGGTTCTCCAACACGTAGTTCCAGTGGCAGAACATGTCCAGGACCATGCCGCCGCCGTCTTCGGCCCGGTAGTTCCAACTGGGACGTTGGGCCTCGATGACGTCTCCTTCGAACACCCAGTAGCCGAACTCCCCGCGGATCGAGAGGATGCGGCCGAAGAAGCCGAGGTCGACCAGCCGCTTCAGCTTCACCAGCCCCGGCAGGTACAACTTGTCGTGCACCACGCCGGTGATGGCTCCGGCCTGCTCGGCGGCCGCGACCAACTTCTCGCCGTCATCGACCGAATTGGCGATCGGCTTCTCGGTGAAGATGTGCTTGCCGGCCTCCAACGCGGCCAGGATGGCCGCGTTGCGACGCGAGGTCACCTGGGCGTCGAAGTAGATCGTCGCGTCGGGATCGGACAGCGCCAGGTCGAGATCGGTGGTCCACTCGGCCACCCCGTGCCGTTCGGCGAGCCGGCCGAGTTTGTCTGCGTTGCGGCCGACCAGCACCGGTTGGACTCGGATCAGGTCGTCGCCGACGACCACGCCACCCTCGTCGCGAATGGGCAGGATCGAACGAACCAGGTGCTGGCGGTAGCCCATCCGCCCGGTCACCCCGTTCATGATGATCTTGACGGTCCGCACCGGCATCCCGCACCTCCTATCCTCGTCGGCCTGACGGGTGACATTCACACTGCGTAAGCGCTTACGTTAACCGCTTACGTTATTCTACGCTAGGCTCGTCGGGAGGGCCAGAACGCGTCGTATCGTCGGCGACGGAGTTGCTGCCGCGGTGAGGAGATGGGTGTGATGTCAGCTCCACCCGGATCCGTGCGGCTGTCCGACGTCGCGAGGGCGGCCGGAGTCTCGATCGCCACTGCGTCGCGCTCGCTACGCGGACTGGCTGGCGTCAGTGACACCGTCGCCGAGAGGGTCCGCGACCTCGCCCAGGACATGGGCTACGTGACCAACACCTACGCGCGAACCCTGGCGGGTGGCCGCACCACGATCGTGGGGCTGATCGTCCACCAGATCGACGATCCCTACTTCGCCGAGCTGGCCGCCGGGGTCGTGCGGGCCGCCGAAGAGCAGGAGTTGATCGTCCAGATCGGCCACTCCGGCCGCGATCCCGAGCGCGAGCTGAAGCAGATCCGCACGCTGGTTGCCCAGCGGGCCCGAGCGGTGATCGTCGCCGGCTCCGGCTACACCGACGCCCGTCGCGAGGCTGCCGCCCGCGAGCTGCTCGCCCGCTACGAGTACGTTGGCGGCCGCGCGGCGGTCGTCGGTCGGCACTTCCTCGGGGTCGACGCCGTCCTTCCCGACAACTCGGGGGCCGCGGCCTTGACAGCGCGGCACCTGGTCGAACTCGGCCACCGAGACCTGGTAGTCGTCTCCGGCCCGGTCGACCTGACCACCGTGCAGGACCGACAGCGGGAGGCGCTCGCCGTGCTGACCGCGGCTGGCGCCCGAGCCCGGGTGGTGGAGACCGACTTCACCGGCCACGACGCGGGGTCCGCGACGGTGACGGCCCTGCGGGCGAACCCCGAAGCGACCGCCGTGTTGGCCCTCAGCGACGCGATGGCCATCTCCGTGCTGACCTGTCTGCGTCGGGCGGAGATTGAGGTGCCCACGCAGGTCTCGGTGGCCGGTATCGACGACGTCGAGGTGGCCGAGATCGTTTCGCCCTCGTTGACCACGGCCGCCTTCCCCCTGGCCGATCTCGGTCGTGAAGCCATGGCGTTGACCACTCGTCCACGGGCGCACCGGCCGCGGCGCAAGATGATCCCGGCCGAGCTGATCGTGCGCGAGTCCACCGCAGCCCCCAATCACCGACAAATTCGGGCACGCTGATGGCCGACGTGGTCATCATCAGTGGCTCCGGACCGTACGCGGACCCCTGGCACCCGTTCCCCGCGACCAGCACCCGGCTGGCGGAGCTCGTCGTCGCTCTCGGTCATCAGGTCACCGTCTCAGACCAGGTCGAGAAAGCCTTGCTGTCGTTAGGTGAACCAGATCTGTTGGTGATCAACATCGGTAATCCTCGACCGGCACGACCGCCGTCGATCATGAACGAGATCCAAGACGTGCTGCTCGGCCACCTCGCGCGCGGCGGCGCGGTGCTGGCCATGCACGCGAGCGCGACCTCGTTCACCACGATGCCCCGCTGGCCGGAGCTGTTGGGCGGCCGGTGGGTGCGCGGCACGACCATGCACCCGCCGCTCGACCTGGCCAGGATCAGGCTGCATCCCCACCGTCATCCGGTGGTGACCGGCTTGTCCCGGGTCGAGGTGTGGGACGAGCGGTACAGCTACCTGGAGGTCTTCGACGACGTGACGATCCTCGGCGACCACACCTACGACGGTCTGGACCACCCGATGATCTGGGCGCGCGAAGCAGGACCGGGACGCGTGGTCTACGACGGCCTCGGTCACGATGCCCGCTCCTTCGACAGCGCAGCGCATCGTGAGCTGCTGCGGCGATCCGTGCGGTGGCTGCTGCGCGAGCCACTCACCTGACCAGCGAGTTCACCACGATGGACTGCTCGCGACTCGGGCCGACCCCGATACCGGAGATCGGCGCGCGGCACAGTTCCTCCAACCGGTGCACGTAGGCCTGGGTGTTCTTCGGCAGGTCGTCGAAGGACCGGCAGTCGGTGAGGTCTTCGGCCCAGCCGTCCAGGTACTCATAGATCGGAGTCGCGTGGTGGAAGTCGGACTGGTTGACCGGCAAGGTGTCGTGCCGCTGCCCGTTGACGTCGTAGGCCACACAGACCGGGATCTGCTCCCAGCCGGTCAGCACGTCCAGCTTGGTCAAGAAGATGTCGGTAAAGGCGTTGGCCTGAACTGCCGCTTCCACCACGAGCGCGTCGAACCAGCCGCACCGACGTTTGCGACCGGTTGTGGTGCCGAACTCGGCCCCGATCTCGCGCAACCTCTCCCCGTCGGCGTCGAACAACTCGGTCGGCATCGGCCCCTCGCCCACCCGAGTGGTGTAGGCCTTGGCGATG
>JAKDLH010000477.1 GCA_030452945.1 Microlunatus sp.
TTGGTCGGGTCGAAACCCTGGATGCTCGGCACGTAGACCGCGTTGTGCACCTGCGAGGCGTGGTAGGTCGGCCACTGCGGGTTGGTGATCGGGAAGAACGCGGCATCCTCCATCACCTGCTTGTCAGCCTTGCCCCACAATGCGGCTGCCTGGCCCTCGGTCTTGGCGGTGACCGCCTGCTGGATCAACGCATTGGCCTTGGCGCTGTCGTAGAGCCCGTAGTTGCTGCCGGTCGGCGGGAACGACGGTTTGCCGGCGAACAGCGGTTTGAAGTAGGTCAGCGCCCCGTTGCCGTACCATTCGGCGCCCCAGCCGGCCAGCGCAAGGTCCCATACGCCGCGGCGGGCCGCGCTGGGCACGAAGAGGTACTTGGTGTAGAAGTCGGCGTTCGGCGACACCACGCCCTCGACCGCGATCCCCGCAGCCTTGAGGTCCTGCTGCACGGTGGCGAACACCTTGGCGTTGTTCTCCTCCGCGCTGCGGTACAGCAGCTTCAGCCGCAGGTTCGAGACACCGGCCTGCTGCAGCAGCTGCTTCGCCTTCTCGACGTCGTACATGTAGAGGTCGAAGTCTTGTGATCCGTCGATGTTCGGCGGCAGCACGTGCGTCAGCGGCGGGTTGATCTTCGGTCCGCCCAGCACCTGGATGAGATGGTCGCGGTTGATCGCGTACTCGAGTGCCTGGCGCACCTTGACGTTCTTCAACGCGCCGTCGTTGTTCGGGGAGGCGGTGTTGAACAGGATGTAGGGGTTGCTGTCCGCCGTTTCACCGAGGATGAGGTTCGGGTCCTTCTTGGCGATCAGCGCGGGGACCCGCGCGGACGGCGGCCCGGTGTCCCATCCCAGGTCGGCACGGGGTGTGCCGGTCTCCAGCTGCTGCTGGATCGACTGCTCGGTCAGCCCTTCGGTCACCACGATCTTGTCCACGTACGCCTTGCGCACCGGGTCGCTGGACGCCTTCCACGCCGGGTTGCGGGTGTAGACGACCTCCTTGGTCGGGTTCCAGGTCTCCACCTGATACGGGCCGTCGGAGATCTGGTTCTGAGCGAGCTCTCGGCTGGCAGGCAGGTACTTGAGCACCTCCTTCGGCGCGGGCGAGAACGCCGGCATGGTCAGCATGCCGACGATATAGCTCGCGGGCTGAGTCAGCTTGAACACGACCGTGTGATCGTCCTTGGCCACCACCCCGGAAAGATCGGTGGTGTTGATGTAGTCGGCGATCGCCTTGGCGTTGCTCGAGACCTTGGAGAAGCCGTCGCAGAATTCGTGGTAGCCCACAATCAGGTCGGCGAAGTTCGGGGTGCCTCCGAACGGCTGCACCGGGTTACACGTCCGCTTGACTCCTCTGACCAGGTCCTGGGCGGTCACCTGCCGTGGCGGAGAGGTGTTCCACTGCGCATCGGTGCGCATACCGACCGTGACCGTCTTGCCGTCCGCGCTGATGCCGCCGTTGTCGGCGGTCGGCGTCTCGGTAGCCAGGTCAGGCACCACCGTCATGGCCTTGCCCTGCTCTGCCGGGAACGTGAACAGCTGCCGCGTCCACATCCGCACGTTCCGGTAGCCCGTGATGAAGTACGTGACGTTGGGGTCCATGTAGT
>JAKDLH010000478.1 GCA_030452945.1 Microlunatus sp.
CCGGCTCGTCTCTGGAACGCGGCGAGACCATCTCGGCCGTGGTCGCGACCGCACCCAAGCCGACTACCCCACCGTCGCCGACCGACGAACCGTCCACCCCCGAACCGCCGCCCAGCAACCCCTCGACGCCGAAGTCGACTCCGAAGTCGACCCCGAAGTCGACCCCAAGCTGACGGTGCGGTGATCCTGGACGCCAAGGTGGCTCTTTCGTTCGCCGACGCTCCATCCCGAGCGCCCGAATAGAACGAGCGAACGAATAGCGTACGCTGGTCCCCATGTCAACGCCGGCGGCTCTGCAGGGATCGCTCTTCGGGTGCGACGCCGCGCCAGGGCTGGGGCCGCTGGCTGATGTGGTGATCCGCCACCAGCTGGGCCGCGGCGCCTGGGTGGATCTGCTGCCGGGATGGTTGGGTTGCGCCGACGAGTTGTATGACCGGCTGCTCGAGGTCGACTGGCAGGCGGAGCGCCGGCAGATGTACGAGCGGGTCGTCGACGTGCCCCGGCTGCTCCGGTTCTACGACGAGCACGATCCGCTCCCGCACCCGATGCTGAGTGCGGCCCGCGACGACCTGTCGGAGCACTATCGCGCCGAGCTGGGCGAGCGGTTCGCGACCGCCGGGATGTGCCTCTACCGGGACGGTCGTGACTCGGTCGCCTGGCACGGCGACACCATCGGGCGCGGCCGCGACGAAGACACCATGGTGGCGATCGTCTCGTTCGGTTCGAGCCGAGACTTCCTGCTGCGCCCCCGCGGCGGCGGCGCCACGATCCGGCATCGGCTCGGTCATGGCGATCTGATCGTGATGGGTGGGTCCTGTCAGCGGACCTGGGAGCACGCCGTTCCGAAGACGAGCCGACCTGTGGGTGCCCGGATCAGTGTCCAGTTCCGCCCGCGTGGGGTCCGTTGAAGTCGGTCATCAACCACTTCGACCACTCTCACCGGAGTGCGGAAGTAGGAGTGATTTCTCGGGCCGCCGAATGGTGAGTCTGGTTTGGCGGCCCGCCATCACTCCACCGGGAGGCGAGGCCGGTCAGGTGGCGCTCATCGGCGGCGCGAGGTCCTCGGCCCGGTCCGGGGCGTCGGGGTCCCCGCAGATCGCGAGCCAGTTGGCCAGCAGCCGGTAGCCCCCCTCGGTCAGCACCGACTCGGGGTGAAACTGGACCGCCTCGATGCTCAGCGTCTTGTGTCGGACCGCCATCACCACCCCGCTGGTGGTGGTTGCGGTGACTTCCAGTTCGTCGGGCATCGTGGCCGGCTCGATGGCCAGCGAGTGATAGCGGGTCGCGGTGAACGGGTTCGGCAAGCCCGCGAGCACCCCGATTCCGTCGTGGTGCACAGACGAGGTCTTGCCGTGCAGCAGCTCGGGAGCCCGGTCGACCACCCCGCCGTACGCCACCCCGATCGACTGCAAGCCCAAGCACACACCGAAGATCGGCAGTTCGCCGGCCTTGCGGCGGATCACCTCGACGCAGACTCCGGCCTGCTCCGGGGTACCGGGACCGGGCGAGAGGAGGATGCCGTCGAAGCCGATGCTAAAGTCCTCGACCGCGAACCGCGGATCGTCGTTGCGCCAGACCTCGACCTCGACACCG